>CALVAL010000005.1 GCA_944325535.1 Candidatus Gastranaerophilales bacterium | reverse complement strand
CCGCCGGGGACCCCGTCAGGAGCTCCATCCGTTAAATCAGCAACATCACCTGTATAAGCTGCACCATTTTCGTATGTATAGACGGGTTGTCCTTGTTCATCTGTTGTTTCAATGACTCGTTTTCCGTTAGCATCTGTATATACACCATTACCAGGTTCTACAGCTGCTTTATAATATCCAAAAACTTTATCTCCTGTAGTATTAATGACTTCAAATACGCCATCAGCAACTTCGGTTTGTCTTATATAATCTTTATTATCATATGGTGTTCCATTGTATACAATATCACCATTTTCGGTAATAGTGTATGGAACATTTTTTGTATTTGCACCGCCAAATATATAGTTATCATTATATTCAGTATTAGCAAGATCGACCATTGTCTTAATAGTTTCATCTATTTCAACTTTTAAGGCTTGAAGCGAGTCGTTACCATAGGTTTGGTTATTAGCTTGCATTGCTTTGTCCCAAGCGCTTTGTAGGTATCCTGTAGCTAGCGTCATTAAATCATCTAAAGCACTCAGTTCGCTTTTCGCCATTTCTACATTTGTAGAAAAAGTTTCTATTTGTCCTAATTGTCTGTTAGTATTCAAAATATTTACTGATGCTATTGGATCATCTGTAATATTAAGAATTTTGTGCCCTGAACTTAATTGAGCATTAATTCGGTTATAATTTATAAGGTTTTGTTGCATATCAGCAACTAATTGAGCATATCTGCCTGATGTTGATACTCTATCTACCATTTATTTAACCTCCTAATGTCATTAATACGTCAAGACAACTATTACAAGTGTTGAATACTTGTGCTGCTGCAGAATATGCAGTTTGATATTTAACTAGATCCACGAGTTCTTCATTTAAGTCTACGCCACTAGTGTTTTTGATTTTTGTTAAAACAGAATCAACAACACTAGTTTGCGTATCATAAAGTGTTTGGATACTGCTTCCTGCCGATGCTACTTTTCCGACAAGAGAAGTATAAAAGCTTTCTAATGACATTCCATTTAATGAGTCTTGTTTTGAGTCTCTCGTTCCAAGCATTGCAACTACGTTTTGAGAGTTACCTACTGCATTTAAATCCACATTCGCAGGATCGTCAAAATAAGCGCATGAAATGTTCCATATACCATTTTCTGTTAATAGTGCATCATTTAATTTAATATTTCCTGCTGTAATTCCTTCTCCAGTGCCATCTGCACCAACAAAAAGCAGGTTGTCATCTGCACTATCTATAAGCTTTCCAGTATCATTTGGATCAATACAGTATGCTCCTTCTCTTGTATTTAATTCATTAAAAATATCAGCAATAGTTTGAGCTAATGTATCTAAACTTTCTCTTACTGTACCAGCATTTGTTTCACCATTTTCGCCAACTGTAGTAGAGTGTAAAATCCCACCTAGTGTACCTTCTGTTATCATTGAATTAGCATTTGATACTACAACTTTATTATTTTCTTCTGGATTTATGATACTGATAACAGCATTTTCTCCATCCCAATTATCAGGATATGCAATTGGAGGATTTTGTGATTCACAATAAGATTTTGCTGTTTGAATATCTAGTTTACCGACTACTTTTGAACCTTTAACTACTTCTGTAGATCCAATTGAAACATTTACAGTTCCATTATCTTTTTCTTCAACTGAGATATCAACAAATTGTGCAATTTCATTAAGGATTGTATCCCTTTTATCAAGAAGATTATTTGCTTCTAATGTGCCTGTTTGTGTAACTTGTAGTGCCCTGTTGATATCTGCAAGTTCTGTTAATTTATCATTTAAAGCTGTATATTGTACATAAATTTTAGAATTTTCTAACGATTCTTGATTTATGCCATCACCTAAGGCTTTAGTAGTTAGTTCATCTAATTCTATGCTTTTTGAATTTAAAACAGATGTTAATGTTTTTGCTGTTTCAATGAAATTTGTTCTTGCAGTAGAACTAGCAGGATATTCATTTAAGTTATTCAAAGCTTCGTAAAAATCACTCAAAGCGGCATCTAGTCCTTCGCTTTCTAAGTCATCTAAAATATCAGCTAAATCGTTTAGTGTATCAAGTTGTTGGTCAAGCTTATTTTGAGTAGATAACTGATCGCGATAATAGTTATTTAAATAAGAATCTGTATATCTCATAACATTAGCAATCATAACTCCACCGTTTGAGCGTATTTGAGATGTAACATTGTTTCCAATTGCTCCGCCGATATTTCTTGTAGCTAGATTTACTTTCTGTTTAGAATAACCTTCTGTGTTCATATTAGAAACGTTATGTGATACTACTCCAATTGCTTTTTCATTTACAGAAAGAGTATTCGCTGTCATATTAAGTGCTGATAATAAGCTAACCATTTTTACCTCATTTTTGATTCAAGCTTGTTCTCTAAAGCCTAATGGTCTAATTGACCTCTAGACTTCTTCATTTATGGTCCACATGTCTATATCATGTGTATCTGTTTTTCCTGCTCCATTCTAATTACATCCTTGAGGAGCAAAAGCATCAATAATTGTTTCCAACATCTTGTTAGATATTATGATGCCATGTTTTAATAATTCCACATTTTGATTATTTAATAACGTTAACTCAGAAATTTTGTTACAAATCTTAACCTTTCTTTCCTCTAAAGCTTGAGTAAACTCAGGAGCGTTTTCTTTTGAAAATTCGATAAATCTTGACATATTCGCATTTTCACCAAGGATTTCAAATGAAATTTCTTCTCTTTTTTTATTTAATTTGGTGATTTCATTATTTAAAGCGATAATCCTATTATCAACATTTCCTAATTCATCAGCTTTAGATTGTTTTAAGATTTCTTTTTTTTCTTCAAATAAATCTTTTAGTTTTGAATAGGCATCAATTTCTTTATCCAAAGTTTCTATTAAATTGTGAAATATTTTTTTATCCATTTATATCCTTGTATTAACTTGTTTTTAATATGTTCAAACACCCTAGAATAAGTATTTGATAAATCTGTTGAATATACCTTCATTTTGGTTTCTAGAAATAGTTCCTCTACCAGATAGAGCAAATTGTAGATTAGAAACATTATAAGAATAGATTTCTCCATCCACATTAAGCCATCTTGGATCTATAACTCCTGTTATAATGAAATCCATTCTTTCATTACCGTTAACAAGGACTTTTTTGCCTTGTACCGCTAAGTTTCCGTTAGGAAGTTGTTGGACAACTTGCACTGCAATTTTATCTCCAAATGTCATAGAACGACCACCGGCTGCAGAATTTGAAACTTCGTTAGTTCCGCCGAAACCGTCAGAATCTTTTAAAGAGAATCCAAACCATTTATTAAAAAATGATGTGAAAGTATCTACTGTATTTGAGGATTTTTCTGATGAATATGTTAAGTTATCACTTACAGTAACATTTTCAGCCATAATTATGGAAATTAAATCTCCAACTTGTCTTGCTTGTACTCCGCCAAATAATGAACGAGGTACGCCTGAATAATTTTGACTTGCTCCTAATGTAAATAATGATTCAGCTTGAACATTCATTATTGTTGATAATATTATTATAGCTAAAACTGTTAATACTTTTTTCATCTCTTTATCCTCAAAGCGGTTCTAATTTTATATCAATACTTGCAATATGTATTTACCAAATTTTGTATATCAGAATTTTTATCACTAGAATATGAAAAACTTCCATTTTCTAAATCATAAATTGCTTTTTTGTTTATAAGCATATTATTAGTAGCATACCTTTGGTAAATCCCTTGCGGAAAGTAACAATGTCTATCTCCTTCCTGAATATGGCAAGTAGTTTTTTCTTTTCCATATACTTTATATACCATTCCATCAACATTAGTATATTGATATGGCGTACAAGTCTGCATATTTTGATAAAAAGGCATTATATTCAAATATGCTGATTTTGCTACATCAAAGAAATCTTGTTCATTATTAGCATACACTACAAAACTTGCACTTAATAATACAATTATCATTAAAATAGTCTTCTTATTCACTTACATATCTCCCTTTTATTAGCAGAGATACTCTGCTATAACACTTCTACCATATAATAGTCCGTATTTAATGTCATCATCCGAAATGTTGAATTCTCCAACTGTTTCGGCACATTTTCTAAGTTCATTTACGTCAATTTTATCTAGTAAATTAACATTTGAGCTTGTATTAATGCCCTCAGAAACTTCTGGAGTATTAATATCCTCTTGTTTTTGAGGATTTTGAGCTGTTTTAAAAGCGTTTAATGCGCTGAACTGTTGTACTGAATTATTTTGTCCTATTGATGATAACATTATTTATTCCTTTCGTAGTTTATAATTCTATTCACTACTTACTATTCACTAATCACTTTTTTTATTTTTGTCGAGCATTTTACTCATTCTTATCTAATTTCCAACATATTTTTCCATCTGTCTATAGATTTGATCTGCAAAACCAAAGGTTGTTCTCGGATTATTTGCGATATCATGTCCCATTTGTTGATAAACTATGGATTTAAATGTATCAACATAATGTGATTCTTTTCCAAAAATACCATTTTCTCTATCAACGGTTTTGTCCATTTGAGAAAGCATTTTTGTTATGAAAATACTTTCAAATTCTGTTGCAGCCTTTTTTAATTGCTCTTTTGAGTCTCCTGCTCCCTTGATTTGGTTATATAAAACCTGATCAGAATTTACAGTTTGAGCATTTTGAAGTCCGCTTTTTATTAAGTCTATTGTAGGTGTTGAAAAATCCATATTATCCTTTCTAAGTTTAGAAGTTTATAAAAAAATTTCTATTCACTAATCACTACTCACCATTCACTAATTAAATAATTACTAAATCAGCTTGTAAGCTTCCTGATTTTTTTAGTGCTTGCAAGATAGAAATTAAATCTACAGGAGCAACACCAATTGAATTTAATGCTCTT
The DNA here is from genome assembly GCA_944325535.1 of Candidatus Gastranaerophilales bacterium. Classification (GTDB taxonomy): domain Bacteria; phylum Cyanobacteriota; class Vampirovibrionia; order Gastranaerophilales; family Gastranaerophilaceae; genus CAG-196. Next base: position 43,622 of record CALVAL010000005.1, on the reverse strand, counting down.
ACTAAGTCATTAAGATTGCTATTTGCAGGCATAGTAACGAGACTTCCTGGAGCTTTATTAATTTCAATATCAGAATTTTCAAATCCAACAGTTCCGCCATTTGCGAATGCATTAGGCTGAGATACTTCATTTGTAGTTGAAACAGTAACTGTAATGTTACCATGTGCTACTGCAGCAGGAAGAAGTTTGACATCAGCACCTATTACAACAGTTCCAGTTCTTTCATTAACAACAACTTTTGCTCTATCCATAGTAGGAGAGACTTCTAAATTTTCTAAAATTGAAATGAAAGTTACTCTATCGTTTAAGAATTTTGCAGGAATTTCAACTCTTACTGAACTGCCATCGATTGCTTGAGCCGGTGCTATTTGAGATACTGATTTTGCAATTCTTGATACAAGAGTATAATCAGAACGGTCAATTGATAATGTAATAGAATTTTCATCTCCGATTTCTGTATAGATATCTCTTTCAATTATTGCTCCACCAGGGATTCTACCTGTTGTAGTAATAGCAGTTCTTGCAGAAGATCCTCCTGCGATTTTATTAATACCACCAACTGATAAAGGTCCTTGAGCTACTGCTACTGCTTCTCCGTTTGGAGCTTTTAAGATTGTCTGTACAAGAACGCCACCCTCTAAGCTCTTACAATCTGCCATAGCTGATACAGTTACATCGATTTTATCACCGTTTTTTGAGAAAGGTGGAACTGTTGCTGTTACGATTACTGCAGCAGAAGCTCCTTTTTGGATGTAGTTTTCTTGATCGATTACAGTACCTAAGTTTCTTAATAACATTTTATTAGTAATTTGAGTAGAACGAGAGTTGTCACCTGTTCCAGGAAGACCAACTACTACACCATAGCCGACTAATTGGTTTTCTCTAACTCCCTTAATATGAGTTAAATCCATAATTCTTACTTTTGCATCTATTGCATAACAAGGAATTAGTCCACTTAACATCATAAATATTATTAATATACTTGATAAAACTTTTTTCATATACTTACCTTTTTTGTTTTGAGTTATGAGTGAGGAGTGAGGTGAAATGAGAAATTTATTTCAAATTTTTCTTTTCTATTCACTATTTACTAATTACTACTTTTAACACCCTCTTCACTCATCACACCTCGCACTTCACTTTTTACTAATCTATTCACTATTCACTAATCACTTTTTATATATTTACCAAAACCTTATTTTCCCCAATTACTTTTCCGTTATACACTTTTTTGTAATTTTTGTTTTCTACATTGACGTAATCTCCGGTCATTCCATCCATCATTGCAGTTCCGTCAATCGATATCATTACTGCTCCATTTGATACAAAGAATATTCTTACATCAGAATTTCTTGCTACATCAGGACGCATTTTTACAAATCTTTTGTCAATAATTTCACCTTTTTGAAATGCTTTTTTAGTAGTAATTTCTTTTTCTAACATTTTTTCTGTAAGAATATAATTCATTCTCATTGAAACATCTACTTTTTTTACTTCTGTACAATCCTTAGTTAAAGTCTGTTCTCTTGCGATGAAATCACTTGCTACAAGAACTTCTTCATAGACAATTGTTTGTACAGGCAAATTTAAAGATTTTATGAAAGCATTATTTACATAAACATCAACTCTTTTTATATCACGAGGTAAAATCTTATCTCCGCCTGATACAATTTTATAAGATATTTTTCCATCTGGTAATTGTAATTGAGCAAATGGTGTTGCAGAAACTTTAACTTCTACATCACCTGATGTTAATTTTTTGTAGTTGTTTTCTAAAATTTGAGCAACAGAAGCTTTAACATCATTAGAAGATAGCATTTGGGCATTTGCTCCCAAACTTCCTACTAACATTATTAAAGCTATTACTACAAATTTTTTCATTTACTTACCTTATTTGTTATGTTTTGCTTATCAGTCCAACCTATTTCAAAATTCTAATCACTATTCACTAGTCACTAGTCACTAACCTAAGACATGTTATTAGTTAATTGAAGAATATTGCTTGAAGAGTTAATTATTTTTGAATTAGATTCAAAAGCTCTTTCTGCTTTAATCAAACCAACTAATTCATCAACAATTTGAACGTTAGAGCCTTCAAGCATACCTTGTTGAATCAAACCCAAACCGTTTTGTCCAGGTGTATCTTGAACAGGGTTCCCTGATGCTTGAGTTTCTTTATACAAATTATGTCCGATTGATAAAAGACCTGAAGGGTTTTGGAATTTTACCAATTGAAGAGAACCAACAATAGATTGTTGAGTCTGTCCAGGAAGTGTTACTGATATATTACCGTCTTGAGTAATCGTAATTTCAGTAGCATCTCTTGGAATTGAAACTGAAGGTTGAATCAAAAGCCCATCATTAGTACATAATTGACCTAAAGAGTCTACTTGTAAGCAACCATCACGAGTATAAGCAAGTGAGCCGTCTTCTTTCATTACTTGTAAGAAACCTTCCCCTTCGATTTCGATATCAAGTTGACGACCTGTTGAAATTGCAACACCTTGAGTGAATACACGTGTAGTTGCAGCTGTTTTTACACCAAGCCCGATTTCAATACCTACAGGTTGGTAAGTACCTTGGTTCATTAATGCACCAGGAGTTCTTACTGCTTGAGATAGCAAATCTTGAAATTCTATTCTTGATTGTTTGAATGCAGTAGTATTGACGTTTGCTACGTTGTTTGCAATTACATCAAGATAGTTTTGTTGTGCTATCATACCTGTTGCTGCTGTTGTTAATGCTCTTAACATTTTATCCTCTTTTCCTCATTTTAGTCTGGTAACCTTACCCCTGTTGACGATTTTTATCCTAAAAACTTAATTGTATTAGCTTGTTCTTATTCTCCCTACAGAGACAGCTGTTGTTAGCATATCGCTATTTGTACTTACAAGTTTTGTCAAGCTCTCATAATTCCTTGTTGTATTAATTGTATTAATCATTTCTTTGATTACATTTGAGTTTGAGAGCTCTAACATTCCTTGTTGTACTGTAAATTTTTCTGAACGTAATTCTGGATTATTTACAAGATCTCTTGGTACAAATTTTGCATCTCCGATTTCAAATAAGTCATCTTTATCTGCAAAATCGTATACTCCAATAGTCTGAAGCGGAATCTTTTGATTATATGAATTAATTTCAATATTTCCGTTTTCCGCAATTACGATATCTTTTCTATCTCTAAAAATAGTTTCATCATCCATATCTTCAGGAAGCATTCTAATTCTTCTATTATTGATATCTAAAACAAATTCCCCTTGTTTTGTTTTAAGCCAATATCCTCTATCCACAACGAATGATCCGTTACGAGTATATGAAACATTTCCCTCTGCATCTTGGATTTTAAAGAATCCATCGCCTTCGATTGCAACATCATAAGGATTTGATGTCTTTGTCAAAGCTCCTTGTGAAAAATCGTGAGTATATTGCATACTCTGACTTCCGCAACTTAAGCTTCCAATATATTCATTAGAATGATTACGAACTACAGAGCCTTCTTTGTTATATACAGCTGATTCCATAACATCTTTGAATCTTAAAGAACCTTTTTTATACCCTACTGTATTAACGTTTGCTAAATTATTAGCAGTATTATCGTTCATATCCATAAGAGCGAGCATGCCGTTAGCAGCTGATTCAAAACTTCTTACTATCATTACTTCGCTCCTTTCTTTTTTACTAGGCGGGTTAAATTCAATCTATTGTACATTTACTCCCGCTCCTTTCTTTTTTGCTAAGCGGGTTAAAATCAATCTATTGTACATTTACCCCGCTCCTTTCTTTTTTGCTAGGCGGGTTAAAATCAATCTAGTATACATTTACCCCCCTTTCATTTTGTCATAGTTGTTTAAAACACTTTTTACGTAATTTTGTGTTTCCATATATGGCGGAATTCCACCATATTTTTTTACTGCATTAGGTCCAGCATTATATGCAGCTAATGCTAATGACTTGTTATTATCAAATCTATCCATTAAACCTTTTAAATACTTTGTGCCACCTTGAATATTTTGTTCTGCATCATAAGCATTAGTAACACCAAGACCTTCAGCAGTTGATGGCATTAACTGCATTAGTCCCATTGCTCCGCAATGAGATGTTGCATTTGGATTAAATCCTGATTCTTGTTTTACTACAGCTTTTACAAAATCAGCATCTAAGCCGTTTTTTTCTGCATATTTTTCTATTAATTCGTTGATTTCAGCTCTTGAGGTTTCTGTAGAATTTTTCTTGCTAGAAATAGAGGAGTCGAGGATTTTTTGAAAATCTGCATCAGGCTTAGCACCATAAGACATAAGTGATTGAAATTGATTTTCAATCATATTTATTCTTTGTAATGTTATATCTAAGCTCGTAAGATTCATCTTACGTCACCTTCCTCTTATTTTTCTACTTACCCAAGTCTATTTTTCTACAATTTTAGGATATTTCTTCCCAATAAAAGTGTAATATATTTTCGGACAAGCAACATCAATCCTTGGATTAGATTTTTTTTATTCATCTAGACCAGATGGTCTAGGTGGCAAAAAAAATTTTTACATTGTTTATATAAGTGGAAAGTTGTATGAACATAACAAAATTAAATATCGGTAAAAAACCAATAATGAACCCTTCTCAAGAAGACTGTAGACTCTTCTTAAATGCTGTAGTATCAGAGTATGATAGCTGTGGATATGATAGCTTTAAAGCTGCTTTTAAAAAGGCAAAAGAGCGTGATGTTTTAAAAAATTGTACTCAAGAAAATATGCTTGGTTCCGGTTCAAATTGTGAAGGGGTTTATGCTTTTACAAATCCTAAGTTGAAGAAATGGGTTATAAAAAAATTAAATATTTCTTTTAATGATAAAAACAGAGCATTAAAACAATTACCAGATGTTTTTGCGCCTCAAAATTTAGGTCAGGAAATTGCTCGTATAGGAGATAGGTATACAATTTTAAAGCGTGTATTCGGGATTCCTCTCTCTTTTCAAGATTGGGCTAAAAGGAAGCCTGATTATGTTGATATAACAATAAGTAGAAAAGAAGTAGAAAAATTTATTAAAGACTTAAATTTTATAAAGGATTTACCAGAGGAAAGTTTTATAAAATATGCAGAAATGCTTAAAACAATTGACAAAAATGGGTATAAAGCTGACAGCTTTAATCCTAATAATTATCTTTTGGATTATAAGAATAAAAGAATTAATATAATAGATTCGTACAAATATGAGCCTGATATGGGTAGAAATACCGTTTATGATATGTTTTGTCCGCTTGTAGATTATCATAATTATGTAAAATATATGAAAGGTATGAACGAGCAGGAGAAAAAAGATTTTATTAAAAATACACGAATAGTTTTTGAAAAATGTGTTTCTGCAGCTAAAAAAGTCGGAATTTCTACTTCAGAAAAGACATTTACAGAATTTATTGATGAAGCTGGGCATAGGTTAAATACATCTTATCTTGATAAATTTATGATGATGAAAAAAATTGCAGGAATTGGGGATTGTAATATGTCTTTTATTAAGAAGATTGTGACTAAAATTCGTTTAAAAATATTTCACGTGATATAATTTGAGTATGTCAGACAAAATTACGATTAAGGGTGCAAGAGAACATAATTTGAAAAATGTTTCCTTGGAAATACCAAGGAACGAGCTGGTTGTATTTACTGGTGTATCAGGTTCTGGTAAAAGTTCGCTCGCTTTTGATACTATTTTTGCGGAAGGTCAAAGACGTTATATCGAGAGCCTTTCTACGTATGCTCGTCAGTTTTTAGGGCAGATGGATAAACCTGATGTAGATTATATTGACGGACTTACTCCTGCAATTTCAATTGACCAAAAATCAACAAGTAACAATCCACGCTCAACTGTTGGGACTGTTACTGAAATTTATGATTACTTAAGACTTTTATATGCAAGAGTTGGGACTCCGTTTTGTCCAAAATGCGGTAAGCCTATTAAGCCACAGACTATTGATGAAATTGTAAATAGTATTCTAAAATTAGAGACTGGAACAAAAATCCAAATTCTTGCTCCACTTGCTAAAGGGAAAAAAGGTGAGTTTCAATCTTTATTTGAAGAATTAAAACAAGAAGGCTTTGTTAGGGTAAAAGTTGATGGTGAAATTTATAATCTTGATGAGGATGAAATAAAGCTCGCTAAAACTAAAGCTCATACGATTTCTGTCGTAGTAGACCGTGTTGTTGTAAAACCGGAAGCTAAATCTAGAATAGCTGATAGTGTACAAATTGCTCTAAAAAAAGCTGATGGAGTTACAAATATTGATGTTATTGGAGGAGAGGAATTAATTTATAGCGAAAAGCTAGCTTGTCCTGATTGTAATTTAAGCTTTGAAGAATTGACTCCTCGCATATTTTCTTTCAACGCTCCTTATGGTGCTTGTGAAAAATGCGGTGGGATTGGAGTTGATTTTAAGATTGATCCTGATTTAGTAGTCCCTGATAGAGATAAGAGTATAAAAGATGGAGCAATTTACCCTTGGAGTAAGTCCTCTACGGGGTATTATGAAGATGTTTTAAATGCTGTCAAAGTAGAATATAAAATGGATTTTGATATTCCATTTAAAGATATGCCAGAAGAACATCAGCAAATTATTTTGTATGGCTCAGATGAGAGAATTCCTATGCGTATTCGCGAATTTGGCTCAAAAAGATACCGTACAACTTTGCAAAAATTTATTGGGGTAATTCCATTTTTAATGAAACACTACAATGTAGATAGTGAGTATTGGAAAGCTGAAATTGAAAAATACATGGTAACAACTCCTTGTGAGAAATGCGGTGGTGCAAGACTTAAGCCTTTCCCTCTAGCTGTTCGTATTAATGGCAAAAATATTCATGAATTTTGCTTAATGCCTATTGATAAAGAGTTGGAATTTATAACGGATTTGTATTTGACTCTTTCTGATTTCCAAATGAAAATCGGGAAACAAATTTTAGATGAAATTAGAGCTAGATTAAAGTTCTTATGTGATGTAGGGCTTAATTATTTGACTCTAGCAAGAACATCAGGAACATTATCAGGGGGTGAAGCTCAAAGAATCAGACTTGCAACACAAATCGGAAGCGGACTTTCAGGAGTGTTATACGTTTTAGATGAACCTTCAATTGGTCTGCATCAAAGAGATAATGAACGCTTAATCAAAACTTTGCTTAAATTAAGAAATATGGGTAATTCCTTAATTGTAGTAGAACATGATGAAGATACAATTAGAAATGCTGATTATATCGTGGATATTGGTCCTAAAGCCGGAGTAAACGGTGGTAATATTATTGCTCAAGGAACTGTTGAGGATATTATTAAAGCTGAAGATTCCATCACCGGTAAATATTTAAGCGGAGAATATCACATTCCTTTGCCTAAAAAAATAAGAGAAGGGAATGGAGAGTTTTTACAAATAAGAAATGCTCATTTGAATAACTTAAAAAATATAGATTTAGATATTCCATTAGGTAAAATTGTTGTTTTAACAGGAGTCTCAGGTTCCGGAAAATCAACATTGATGCAAGATCTGATTTATGAGTATGCTTTGCATAAGTTAAGAAAGAACAAACCAAAACCTCAAGGCGTTGATGAAATTTTAGGGTTTGAACATTTAGATAAAATTATTGATATAGACCAATCTCCGATTGGAAGAACTCCACGTTCAAATCCTGCAACTTATACTGACGTATTTACTCCGATTCGTGAGCTTTTTGCAAAAACTAATGAAGCAAAAATGCGAGGATACAAGCCTGGAAGATTTAGTTTTAATGTGAAAGGCGGACGCTGTGAGGCTTGTGCAGGTGATGGCGTTTTAAAAATAGAAATGAATTTCTTATCAGATGTTTATGTTAAATGTGATGTCTGCAAGGGCAAAAGATATAATAACGAAACTTTAGAAGTTAAATACAAAGGTAAAACAATTTCTGATGTTTTAGAAATGAGTGTTAAAGAAGCTTATGAGTTTTTTGAAAATATTCCTCAAATAGCGAATAAACTCAAAACCTTAAATGATGTCGGACTTGACTATATTAAGTTAGGACAAAGTGCTACGACTCTTTCAGGTGGTGAAGCACAAAGAATTAAGCTTGCAGCTGAATTGAATAAACGTGCTACTGGAAAGACTCTTTATCTTTTAGATGAACCATCTGTTGGGCTTCACTGGCATGATTTGGACAAATTAATAAAAATTATTCAAAAGCTTGCAGATAATGGAAATACGATTTTGATTATTGAGCATAACTTGGATTTGATAAAAGTTGCTGATTATATTATCGATTTAGGTCCTGAAGGCGGAAATGCCGGTGGGGAAATTGTTGCTTGCGGTACTCCTAGAGAAATTATTGATAATAAAAAATCATATACCGGTCAGTATTTGAAATCTTTTTTTGAATAAGTAATGATTAGAAAAATTTAATCTAAGTCCGCAACCATTTCTTCTATGGTTTTACCGACAACATTTGCAAGTTTGATAGCGTTTACAAGCGAGAGGTTATGTTTCGCACATTCAACATTGCTTATATAGCTTTTGCTGAAACCAGTTCTGTCAACTACCATATCTTGGGTAATTTTCAATTTTGTTCTGTATAGTTTGAAATGTAATCCAAAATTCTCTAATATTTTTTGTTCGTCCATAGTAGTATTTTATATTCTTGACAGTATTTAATCGATAGTCTATAATCTCTTTTAATAGACTATAGACTATTAATTTCTTTAAAAAGAGTATTTTTTATTGATAATAATCCCCTCTCCTAATAGGAGAGGGGTAGGGTGAGGTTTTAATTTATATTATTTAGAAAGGATTGGAAAATATGTTAAAAGCGAAATTAGAGAGAAAAATTGATAGAAGAATTGATGGCTTGCATGAAAGCTTGCAGTATTTGCATGAAAGTGTTGCGGATATTATGAGCGAAGTGAGTGTAATTAGTAACTTAATTTATCTAAAAGATTCATTAGAAAAAGAGGAAAACAAAGCTTAGGGTTTCAATAAAAGAGCTTTATATGGTACAATAGTGTTGGAAGGTATTATATGGTTTTAGAAAACAAGCTTGGTATTAATGATTCAGCAGAACTTGCTCGTCAAGAAGAAAAGATAAGTAAGAAAAAAGCTCTTGAATTGTTTGAAAAAGGTTTACTTGATTCGTTCGAAGCTGGAACTTTTGATACGCTATCCAAAATTCATAAATATTTGTTTGATGACATTTACTACTTTGCAGGTGAAATTAGAGATGTCAATATTGCAAAAGGTAATTTTCGTTTTGCACCTGTAATGTATTTGAAACAAGCTTTAGAGCATATTGAAAAAATGCCTCAATCGACTTATTAAGAAATAAGCGCAAAATCTGTAGAAATGAACGTTGCTCATCCTTTTAGAGAGGGGAATGGAAGAAGTACTCGTATTTGGCTGGATTTGATTTTGAAGAAGGAAATCGGTAAAGTCGTTGATTGGAATATGGTTGATAAAGAGGATTATTTGCTTGCAATGGAGCGAAGTCCTATTAAGGATGTTGAAATTAGAGAATTGTTAAAACAAGCATTGACTAGTCAGATAGACGATAGAGAGGTCTATATGAAAGGTATTGATGCAAGTTACAATTACGAAGGCTATTTTATTTATAAAACAAAAGAGCTTTAGATGTTATAATAATATATGAATTATAAGCTTTAGTAAGGATTTTTATGGAACTTAATACTGAATATTTATCAAGATGTATTGAAACGTTAGAAAAAGCGTATTCTCTAATCAAGCAAACAAAAGAGGGAACTATAGATTATGAAATGTATAGAAACTCTCTTGTAAAAGGCTTTGAAATGACACTGGAGCAGGCTGGAAAGCTTTTAAGAAAAAGGCTTGTACCTTATCTTTCTAGTAAAAAAGCTGTGGATGCGCTAACTTTTAAAGATTTATTCAGACACGCTTATAAATATTCATTGATTAATAATGAAGAAGCTGAACGCTGGATGAAATATAGAGATAATAGAAATAATACCGCTCATGATTATGGCAGAGCTTTTACAGAAGAGACTTTATGTCTGATTGATGATTTTTTAAGGGATGTCAAGAATTTAAAGGCTATGATTGAAAATGGATAGACTTTTTATTAAACCTCAATATTTACAAATCCTTTTAGATATTTTTAACAACTATTGTCCTAATGCTGAAATTTGGGCTTATGGAAGCAGGATTCACGGTGAGGCTCATGAGGCAAGTGATTTGGATCTTGTTGTAAAATCTTTTAATGATGTGAATAAAAGTCTTTCTGAGCTAAAAGAGCTTATTAATGACAGTGATATTCCAATAATAGTTGATATCTTAGAGTTTGATAAAATTCCGCTTAGTTTTCAAAAAGAAATAGAAAAGGATTATGTATCTGTTTTTAATTAATAGAGTTTGCGGAAAAATTAATATTTTTCACGCAAACTGTAGGGAACGGTTTCACATCAAGTCGTGTGCTATCCAGCATACGACCTGATGTTCACACACCTAAGGTCGGATTTGAAAAATCTCAAAAATTTGCGAGAATGAGCTTTTGTACTTCGTACAACGCTCCCGCTCTCGCCAGTCAATTTTTGGATTTTTCCGCATCCTCAATATCAAGTTTAAAAATGTTGTATAATATTTTTATGAATGATATTTTGCGTGAGACTATAAAGCTTGTTCCGGAACAGCCTGGCTGCTATCTTTATTACAATAAAGATGGTGAGATTATTTATGTTGGAAAAGCTAAAAACTTAAAGCGCAGAGTCTATAGCTATTTTCATAAGCACCATGATAGTGTAAAAACTAATGTTCTAGTATCACAAATTGAGAAATTGGAATATATAATTACGGATTCTGAAGTTGAGGCTTTAATTTTAGAATCGCATTTGATAAAAAAACATAAGCCTAAATATAATATTTTATTAAAAGATGATAAAAAATATCCGTATTTTCTGATTACTGATGAGGATTTTCCAAGAATTCAGGTTGTAAGGAAGAAGAATTTAAACCCTGATAAAGGTAGGTTTTATGGTCCTTATACAGATGTAGGTGCAATGTATGCTACATTGGATTTTTTGAAAAAACTTTTTCCACTAAAGCAGTGCAAGACTCCTAAATTTTCTAATAGACCTTGTCTGTATTATCATATTGGGAAATGTCTTGCTCCTTGTCAAGGAAAAGTTACTCCTGAGGAGTATCAGGAATTAATTAAGCAAGTTGAATTATTTTTAAGCGGTAAGCAGAGCGAATTATTAAAACAAATTCAAGAGCAGATGCAAAAATATGCTGATGCTGAGCAGTTTGAAAAAGCAGCAAAAATGCGTGACAGTTATTTGGATTTACAAAAGACATTAGAAAGACAAAAAGTTGTCTATGAAAATACGAAGCTTAATGAAGATATTATTTCGGTAATTTATGAAGATGGCATTTTAGCAATCGTTATTATGATGATTAGAGAAGGACGATTGATTGATAAAAAAGATTTCACTTATTTTGTAGATAATATTGATAAAACAGAATATTTTGAAACATTTTTTAGAGAATATTATACGAATTTGAAGCTTGAATTTCCTGATAGAATTATATCCAAAGATTTGGAAGAAATTGGCGATAAGTCTTTATATGAGGATTGGCTAAAAATTATTTCAGGTAAAAAAATTACGATTAATTACGGTAGGGGTAAATATAAAGAATTATCAGAGCTTGCATATAAAAATGCGGATAATTTATTAGCTAATGCAAGACTTAAAAAAATGGCTCAAATAAGAGATGATTTTAATGAGGTAGGTTCTTATTTAGCCGAAAAATTACAGCTTACTAATTTCCCTAATAGAATTGAATGTTACGATATTTCACATATTCAAGGTACTAATACAGTTGCTTCGATGGTTGTTTTTCAAAACGGACTTCCTAAAAAGACTGCTTATCGCAAGTTTAAAGTCAAATCTACAGAAGGCAAGCCTGACGACTTTTTATCAATGAAAGAGGTTTTATCACGCCGATTATCTCGTTTAGGGGAGAAGAAATGGGAGAAGCCTGATTTGATTATAATTGATGGTGGAAAAGGTCAGCTTTCAAGTGTTATGCAAATTGTTGAAGAAATGGGAATAAAGGTTGGAAAAGGAGGGATTGATTTTGTCTCGCTAGCCAAAAGAGAAGAAGAAGTTTTTCTTCCTAATCAATCCGAGTCAATTTTACTTCCAAGAGATTCGAATGCACTTTATTTAATCCAACGCATACGAGATGAAGCTCATAGATTTGCGATAACTTATCATAGAGAGCTTAGAAGTAAAAAAATGAAAGAAAATATAATGAATTAATTTATTTTATATTTTATTGAAAAAGGTTAAATACATGTTATAATGTTGATACAATGTATTGACAGAATGGGGTTTTTGTATGACGCAATCAAATATAAGTATTAGAATTGATGATAATTTAAAACAAAAATTTGATAGCTTATGTGAGGAGTTTGGATTAACAATGTCTACAGCTATAAATATGTTTGTAAGAACTGTTGTTAGGGAACAAAGAATTCCTTTTGAAATATCTATAAATAATCCTAACGCGGAAACGATAAAAGCTATAGAAGATGTAGAAAATGGGATTGGGCTATCTAGTAAATTTAATAGTGTAGAAGACGCTATGAAATCAATGCTAGAGGATTAATTAATGTATTCAATAGTATATTCTACACAAATGAAGCGTTCGCTTAAGTTGATGAAAAAGCGAGGAAAAGATTTAGCAAAGTTACAACATGTTATTAATATTTTAGCATCAGGAGAAGAATTACCCCAAAAATATAAAGATCACTGCCTTTCTGGTAACTATTCAAAATACAGAGAATGCCATATAGAACCTGATTGGTTATTAATATATAAAATCGAAAATGACATTCTTGTCTTGACTTTAGTTATAACAGGAAGCCATAGTGACTTGTTTTAGAGTTAAAACTCTTTTTTTATAAAAACATAAGCATATTGCGGATTTATCAAATTATTTACAAAAATAAAAAAGTTTCTAAGCATAGTAATCTAACCTCTTTTTTTGTTTGTCCTGTAAATTTATTGCTTGAGCTTTAATATTTTTAGCTTGAGCAGCAACTTTATAATCCTGACTAGATGGATCTGCTGGTGCCATTGCTGAATTTATAACTGTATCAGCATGTTCAATTGTACGTTTAGGATTTTTAGGATTCAAAGTTGGCATTCTAATTGAAACATGACCACCTACAGGAATCCCTTGTGCATTTTTTTCAATAACAATAGCTCCGGCTAAAGCACCGGCTGCGTTTTTATGAGCTTTTTCATGTGCATAAATCTTTTCAAAGTTATTTTTGATTAGTTGGTTTTTAAAACTTGGAACGCTCATGTAATTCATATACACATAACCTCCACTAAACACTTTAGACTATTATTATACTATTTTTTATAAAAACGTCAAGTGTAGTACAATATTTTTTAGTTCTTGATTCTTAACAAAATCTTAATAATATGTTGTATAAACAACTGTACTATATTTTATTTACGCGCTATAATATTATTAAAATTTGAAGTGTTAATAATTGTCACAAATTTGACGAAAAAAAAGGAGATAAAAATGTCAGAATTAACATTAGAAAAACAATCTTCTACAACTGATTTCGTTGGCGGAAAATGGCAAAGTGAAATCAATGTAAGAGATTTTATCCAAAGAAACTACACACCATATGATGGTGACTCAAGCTTCTTAGCTGGCCCTACAGAAGCTACTAAAAAATTATGGCAAGAATGCTGTGATTTATTCAAAAAAGAACGTGAAAACGGTGGTGTTGTTGATATGGATACAAAAATTGTATCAACAATTACTTCACACGGTGCTGGCTATATCGATAAAGATTTAGAAAAAATCGTTGGTCTTCAAACAGATGCACCTCTAAAACGTTCATTACAACCATTTGGTGGTATAAGAATGGCTGAAACTTCTTGCAAATCTTATGGCTATGAAGTTGATCCTGAAGTTACTGAAATTTTCACAAAATATAGAAAAACTCATAACCAAGGTGTATTTGATGTTTATACTCCAGAAATGAGAAAAGCACGTCACGCTGCTATTTTAACAGGTCTTCCTGATGCATACGGTCGTGGTCGTATCATAGGTGACTACAGAAGAATTGCTCTTTATGGTATCGATAGATTGATTGAAGATAAAAAAGAACAACACGCTTCTGTTGATGGAGAAATGACTCCAGATAAAATTCAATTAAAAGAAGAATTAGCAGAACAAATTAGAGCTTTAGAAGAAATGAAACAATTAGGCCAAACTTATGGCTATGACATTTCTCAACCAGCTAAAAATGCTAAAGAAGCTATTCAATGGTTATACTTCGGTTACTTATCAGCAGTAAAAGAACAAAACGGTGCTGCTATGAGTTTAGGAAGAACTTCTACTTTCTTAGATATCTTCATTGAAAGAGATTTAAGAAATGGAGTTATCACTGAAGAAGAAGCTCAAGAAATGATTGACCACTTCATTATGAAGTTAAGATTAGTTAAATTTGCTAGAACTCCTGAATACAATTCATTGTTCTCAGGCGATCCTACTTGGGTAACTGAATCAATTGGTGGTGTTGGTGTTGATGGCCGTCATATGGTTACTAAAAACTCATTCAGATACCTTCACACTTTAGAAAACTTAGGTACTGCTCCAGAACCAAACATGACAGTATTGTGGTCAAAGAGATTACCTCACAACTTCAAACAATATGCAGCTCATATTTCTATCACAACATCATCTATTCAATATGAAAACGATGATATGATGAGAGTAACTCACGGTGATGATTATGCTATCGCATGTTGTGTATCATCAATGGTTGTTGGTAAAGAAATGCAATTCTTTGGCGCTCGTGCTAACTTAGCTAAGTGCTTATTATATGCAATCAACGGTGGTGTTGATGAAAGATTGAAAGAACAAGTAGGTCCTAGATTCAGACCAATCACTTCTGAATATCTTGATTTTGATGAAGTAATGGAAAGATATGAAGATATGATGGAATGGCTTGCTGGTCTATATGTTAATACATTAAATTGTATTCACTATATGCACGATAAATACTGCTACGAAAGATCTCAAATGGCTTTACACGATAGAGATGTAAAAAGATATTTCGCAACTGGTATTGCAGGTCTTTCTGTAGTTGCTGACTCTTTATCAGCTATTAAATATGCTAAAGTAAAAACTATAAGAGATGAAAATGGTATTGTAGTTGACTACGAAGTAGAAGGCGATTATCCAAAATATGGTAACAACGATGATAGAGTTGACCAATTCGCAGTAAATATTGTTAAGAAATTCATGAATATGATTAGAAAACACTATACTTATAGAAATTCTATTCCTACAATGTCAATTTTAACAATCACTTCTAACGTAGTATATGGTAAGAAGACTGGTAATACTCCAGATGGTAGAAAAGCTGGTGTTCCTCTAGCTCCTGGTGCTAACCCAATGCATGGTCGTGATTCTCACGGTGCTGTTGCATCTCTAGCATCTGTTGCTAAGTTACCATTCAACGATGCACAAGATGGTATCTCAAATACATTCTCAATTATTCCTAACGCTTTAGGTAAAGATGAAGTGTTCATGGGCGATTTGGATATCCAATTAGATTGTGGATGTTGCGAAGGAACATGTGGTTGCTAGTGCAACCACAGTTGAGAAGTTTATAAGTTTAGAAGTTGAGAAGAAGTTAAAAATAATTTCTTCTCAACGGAAAAACAAAAATGAGTAATAAAAATATTTAAAAAATTCTTATAAACTCCTAAACTTATAAACTTATAAACTAAAATATATAAATGTGATTATACAAAATAAGGAATAAAAATATGACAACTCAACAAGAAGAAAATTTAATAAATTTATTAGATGGATATGTTGAAAAAGGTGGACACCACTTAAATGTTAACGTATTCAACAGAGAAACTTTACTAGATGCACAAGCTCATCCTGAAAAATATCCTCAATTAACAGTAAGAGTATCAGGATATGCAGTAAACTTTATTAAATTAACTAAAGAACAACAAGATGATGTTATTTCAAGAACATTCCACAGTTCTTTAGGAAACAACTGTGGCTGCTAAGGGGCTCTTTTAAGCAAAACTTATAAATTATGGGTTAGGTTTTATAAAACCTAACCCATTTTTTAGTTATTGAATAACTGTTGTAAAATTGCCATTCCAGCATCAATATTTTCTCGGTCTATTGTTTTAGTCTGTTCATTTTGCATATTACTAGGAGCTGTACTAGTGCTATCATTTGTAGGACCTGGCATTTCACTAGAATTCAAAGATGGCGATTCAACAGCTAATTCTGGGTTATCAGTATTTGCACTCTCTAGAGCAGCCTTTCCTTCTGCTTTTGCTGCAGCAATATTATTTTGAGCCGTTTTAATGTTTTTTATTATCTCTTGAGGCTTAGCATCTGTATTTGTGATGGCTGAAATCATGCTAATACAAGCTGATGCAATCTTTTCTGCAGCATTTTGACATGTTTTTTTTGTAATTTCTGGAATATTTATTGAAGGTAAACTCTTAAGTGCTTTTTCTGCAAGAGCTTCGGTATCTCTTGCTTGACCTTCATACTTAGCAAGCTGTGCCTTTAAGCTCTTGTTTTCTGATAATAATATTTGATTTTGTTCTAATAGCTTTGCACCTTCTTCTTTTGCCATTTTCTCACGCGCATAAGGAGAACGTGCTAGTAGTGCCTTTGCATAAGCTTGCTGTTGAGGAGTTGTTTGTATTGTACCATTTGCAATAGCTTTTGCAGTTTGATAGTCATCTTCGCAGTCAATTGTATTAGTGTTTAGTCCCAACATTTGGCAACGTATTTCAACAGAGTCTGCTTCTTCTGGATATAATTGACTTCTTGCTGCTGCGACATCATAATATCTGCTAAACTCTTCTAATTCTTCGCGTACACCGCTATATTCAGCAGATAATTCTTTCGAACCACTTAAGTATTGACCTAATGCTTCTCGCTCATTTGTGCTAAAGATGCCATCGCCATCATCAATATTTTCTTTAATAAATTTCTGAGCTCTTCCAGAGAGACCAGAAAAAGCTACGCCAAAACTTTCTGCCATAATAACTCCTTTTTTTTATTTTGTGGGTAAATAGTACTAATACTTTATTATTGCATATATTTATTGATATGTCAATATATTTATGAGATATAAATTTTATATAAAAAGAGCCGTAAATGAAATAGAGCTGATTAAAAAAATTGTGAGGCTTAAAATAAAAACTATTCACTTGTGAGCTTGTCTCAAAACTAAGAAATATAACAATTTTATATAATGAAGTAAATCTTTTAGCAAAGATTTTAGGCTATAAAGTAACATTTATAGGCTTAATGAATCGTTATGGTTGATAGTTGAATTCTGAAATTTTTATATAAATTAATAGATTATATTCATGAAAATCTGTCATAAATAAAATCACATCAGTTTCTGTAGCAATCTAATTAATGAGATTGCTTAATATGTCAGAAATTTTTATAAATAGAACCTTTTATAGTTCTTTAGGAAATAACTGTGGCTGCTAAGGGGTAAAGGTAAATATAAAAATTTAAATAAGGTGTTATCAAATGATAGCACCTTATTTTTTTACAAATTGAATTTCATATCCCAAAATCTCAGCTATGCAGACCATTTCACTATATGTTATACTATTTCTTCCAATCTTGTGTGATAAGGAATCTGGAGTATAGTTCTTTTTGGTCTTTTCGGATAATTTTACTGCTAGTTCTTTTAGCATTGTATCTTCTTGTAATAGCAGTAATTTAATTTGTTTTCTTACATGATTTTCCATACAATTATTATACATATGTGTCGCTGAGTTGACAAAAATGTCTTATAGGTGTATTATACAAGATGAATATGTCTTGTACAAGATAAATGAAACCAAAAAGGCGTTATATTTTTTAACAAAAGAGGTGGCTATGAATAAAAAAGAAAAAGATTTTATTGCAAAAAAGCTTGAAAAAATCGCAATAGAGATTTCTTGTGTCAAACATTTAGCAATTATTCTAGAAGAGCTTATTCAAAATGATGCTGGAAATTTAAGCAAATCTGATGTAGCGACTCTTTCAGTTATTCTTACTCGAACGGCAAAAGCTTTGGAGAAGCAATCTGATAATTTTGGTTTAAAATTTGGGATATAGGATGAGTTTGCGGAAAAATTGACATTTTTCGCAAACTCTTGGGAACGGTTTTGCATCAGGTTGTGTGCTATCCCGCACACGACCTGATGCTCACACACCGAAGGTCGGATTTGAAAAATCTCAAAAATTTGCGAGAATGAGCTTTTGTACTTCGTGCAACGCTCCCGCTCTCGCCAGTCAATTTTTGGATTTTTCCGTATCCTCCGATTGTAAAAATATTCTTTTTATTTACTCCTTACAATTTACATTTTATTGAAATAAGTTTATTTAAATGATACACTGCACTAAGAAGAAGAAAAGGAGTAAAAATTTATGGTCTGTTTAACATCACAAAAAAATGATACTAAACTTGTATCTGAAGCTTTAAAAGCTTTAGGTAAAGAAAATTTTGCACTAATAATTCATGGTAGCAGTTTCCCATCAAAAGATGGTGAAGATACTGGCTTTGGAACATATAACTCTGAGGTAGGTCATGAAGTTATTGATTATGCTTCAGGTATTTTTAATGCAGTACAATTAGGACCTGCAGGAAAGACAAAAAGTTCTGATTCATCACCTTATACAGGAACTATTTTTTCTGGTAATCCATTATTTATTGATTTAAAACAATTAACTGAAAAGAAATGGGATTGTATTTTATCTCAAGCAGCTTTTGAGAAGGTTGTAAAAAATAATCCTAATCAAAATCAAGGAAGAACTGCTTATTCTTATATAACAAAAGCTCAAAATGAAGCTTTAAAAGAAGCTTGGAATAATTTTAAAGATTTGAATGGCGGATTATTTGGTTCTTCTTTGAAAAAAGATTTTGAAAAATTTAAAAAAGAAAATGATTTCTGGCTAGATAATGACTCTTTATATGAAGCTCTTTCTATCGAAAATGATAATGATTTTTGGTATACTTGGAAGAATTCTATGGATAAGAATTTAAAAAATCCAAAAAATGAGGATGAAAAGAAAGCTTATGAAGCTAGAATTAAAGAAATAAAAGATAAGTATGCTGATGAAATAGAGTTTTATAAGTTCTGTCAGTTTGTGCTTGAAGTACAAAACGAAGAGACTAAAAAATATGCTCTTTCAAAAAATATTAAAATGATTGCAGACCGTCAAGTTGCTTTTTCTGATAGAGATACTTGGGCATATCAATCATTATTCTTAGAAGGCTGGTTCCTTGGCTGTCCTCCTGATTATTTCTCAAAAGATGGTCAAGCTTGGGGATTTCCGGTTATGGATCCAGAAAAAATGTTTAATGCAGATGGCTCATTAGGCGAAGGTGGAATTTTGATGAAACGTCTTTATAAAAAGATGTTCCAAGAAAACCCTGGTGGTGTAAGAATTGACCATATTGTAGGCTTAATCGACCCATGGGTTTATAAGGTTGGTAAAAAGCCTATGTGTGAAGAAGGTGCTGGCAGATTATATTCATCACCTGAACATCCTGAACTTTATAAATATGCAATTGCTAAATATGAAGATTTGGATTTGACTCTAGAAGCTGATAAAGAAAAACGTGTAAAGAGCTTGAATGATGAGCAAATTGCTTTATATGGCAGATTAATTGAAAAAATAGTTATTGCAGCTGCTGAAGAATGTGGATTGGATAAAAATGCGATTGTTTGCGAGGACTTAGGCACTCTAACTAATCCAGTAGATGCAGTTATGAAAAAATATGAATTACAAGGTATGAGACTTACTCAATTTGTTGTTCCAGAAAAGCCAGAACACCCTTATCGTTGTAAGAATATTACAGAAAATGTTTGGAATATGGTAGGTACTCATGATAATAATCCAATAGCTATGTGGGCGGAGAGCATGATTAATACTCATGAAGGGTATTTGCATGCTAAGAATTTAGTAGAGGATTTATTTGCAGAGGCAGATAATAAAGATGATATCATTGTAAGATTGACTCAAGATAAAGATTATTTGACATTTGTTAAATTAACAGAAATCTTTGCTTCAAAAGCTAAAAATGTACAAATGTTCTTTACTGATTTCTTCCAAATAAATGATGTATACAATAGACCTGGAACTTCAGGTGCTCAGAATTGGTCTTTAAGATTACCAAATAATTTTAAAGAACTTACTCCACTTGATTTGCACTCGATTTTGAAAGCTGCAATAATTGCAAGAGGAAAAGAATTTGCATCAAGACATGCAAGTTTGATAGAAAAATTATCATAAGATGATAATATAAGATTATTAAAAAGCTCGGGAATTTTGCCCGAGCTTTTCTCATATAAAAAAGTAATGAAGTCCATAAGACTTCATTACTTTTAGTTTTCATATAAATTGACTACTCAACTACTGCTTCATAACAGTCAGAGCAAATTGTTTCATATCCTTGGTGTTCTCCAAGTTTTCTATATTTCCAGCAGCGTTCGCATTTTTCACCTTCTGCTTTTACTACCCAAACTGTGATACCGTTTTCAGTGTATTCATTTAAAACATCAGATGGTGCGGAGTCTGCAACGTATGCTTGTGATGTGATAAAGATATCTGCTAAATCTTTTTCATTAGCTTTTAATACAGCGCTATCATCTGATTTTACATAAACACCGACTTCTAAAGAGCTTCCTACTTTCTTTTCAGCTCTTAGAGGTTCAATAGCTCGAGTAACAACTTCTCTTGTTTTAAGGATTTTTGTAAAATCTTCTTCAAGCTTAGGATTATTCCATTTTTCATTTACTTTTACCCAGTCAGCTAGAAGGATACTCTCTAAGCCGCCACGTTTATCTTCTGGAGTATTTCTCCAAATATCTTCTGCTTGATGAGGCATTACAGGAGTTAGAATTCTTACTAAAACTTGCAATGTTTCATATAAAACAGTCTGACAAGCTCTTCTTGATAAAGATTTTTTACCAGCTGTATATAATCTGTCTTTTACGATATCTAAGTAGAAAGAACTTAAATCTACCGCTGCGAAGTTTTGTAAGCATTGGAAATATTTGTAGAATTCATAATTTTCAAACGCTACAGTTACCTCTTCTACAACTTTATTAAGCTTATGTAGAGCGAATTTATCAATAGGTTTTAAATCTTCATATTGTACATAATCTTTTTCTGGATTAAAGTCGTGAATGTTACCTAATAAGAATCTTGCAGTGTTTCTTGTCTTTTTAAATATTTCAGCAAGCTGTTTAATTATATTATCACCGATTTTTGTATCGTTTCTATAATCAACAGAAGCTGCCCAAAGTCTTAGAATATCAGCACCGTAGTTTTTAATAATATCATCAGGTCTAATATAGTTGCCTAAAGACTTAGACATTTTTCTACCATCTTCACCGAATACAAATCCGTGAGTAAGTACTGATTTATAAGGTGCTTTTCCTTCTGTTGCTATAGCTGTTAGAAGAGATGATTGGAACCAGCCTCTATGTTGGTCAGAACCTTCTAAATACATATCAACTGGAATGTGTCCTAATACATCAGAGCGTTTTTCAACTACAGCTCTCCAGGTCACACCTGAATCAAACCAAACATCCATAATGTCTGTTTCTTTTTTGAAGCAGTGTTCTTTTCCGCACTTAGGACATTTAAACCCTTGTGGAAGTAATTCATCTGCTGAATATTTAACCCACGCATCAGAGCTTTCTTTCTCAAATATTTTTGCAACATTTTCGATAGTTTCATCTGTAACTACTGGCTCACCACATTCTTCACAATAGAATACAGGAATAGGTACACCCCAAGCTCTTTGACGAGAAATACACCAATCAGCACGGCTTTCTACCATGTTTGAAATTCTGTTTTCTCCGCTTGCAGGTATCCATTTTACGTTTTTAATTGCTTCTAATGTTGTGCTGCGAAATTTATCAACTTTTACAAACCATTGAGGAGTTGCTCTATAAATTACAGGGTTTTTACATCTCCAGCAATGAGGATAACTGTGATTGATATCAGCTTTTGCAAGTAATGCTCCGCAGTTTTCCAATTTTTCTATAACAATTTTATTCCCTTTATAATAAGGAATTCCTTCTAAATCTTTATCGCCGACTATTTCAGTCCAAACACCTTTGCTATCAAGTGGCGAGAATACTTCAATATTGTATCTGCAACCTACTTCATAGTCCTCAAGACCGTGTCCTGGAGCTGTATGTACAGAACCGGTACCAGCATCTAATGTTACGTGTTCGCCTAAAATAATAGGAGATTTTCTATCATATAGCGGATGTTTTGTATTTAGTAATTCTAAATCTTCGCCTTTGCAAGATCCAATTACATTGATATCTTTTTCTTCCCAAGCAACACCTTCTAAGAATGAAGCTAAAAGACCTTGAGCTACTACGTAAATATCATCTGTTCCATTTACCCCAAAGAATGTGTACTCAAATCTTGGGTGCATACTGATTGCCATATTTGATGGAATAGTCCAAGGAGTTGTTGTCCAAATAACTGCATAAACATTTTTATTTGGAAGGTCTACTAATTGACCAATTTTATTTATCGCATCATCATCGAACTTGAATCTTACATAAATAGAAGTTGATGTATGATCAGCATATTCTACTTCTGCTTCTGCAAGAGCAGTCTCACAAGAAGCACACCAATAGACAGGCTTAAGTCCTTTTTCGATGTATCCTTTTTTATACATTTCACCGAATACTCGAACTTGTTCTGCTTCAAATTCTGGATTAATTGTTAAATAAGGATGTTCCCAATCACCCCAAACACCTAAGCGTTTGAATTCTGATTCTTGTCCTTTTAAGTTTTTATGAGCAAATTCTCTGCATTTTTCTCTTAATTCAGCAGGAGTTAGAGCTTCTCTTCCGCCTTTTATGTTTTTTACAACTGCATTTTCAATAGGAAGTCCGTGTCCGTCATATCCTGGAACATAAGGAGCGTAGTATCCTTTCATTGATTTATATTTTATTAAAATATCTTTTAAAATTTTGTTTAAAGCTGTACCAACGTGGATTTTTTCAGAACTCAAATATGGAGGACCATCGTGTAGTACAAAAGAATTTGATTTATCGCGTTGATTAAGATTCTTTTGATATACATTTATTTCTTCCCAATATTTTTGAGTTTCAGGTTCTTTTTTTGTAGCGTTTGCTCTCATTTCTAGTGTGGTAGAGGGCAAATTAAGTGTCTCTTTGTATTCCATTTCGTACCTCTTTATACTTCTATTTTTTCATTAATCTTTTTAGCAAAATCTTTTTGATAGCTTACATTATGTTGAATTTTTCTAAGCGTGTTAGTTTTTAAGCTCTTCATTTTAATAAATTCAGCCATTTTATCATAATCAAATGCGTTTTCCCATCTAGCAACAACAACTGTTGCAACGCAGTTTCCAATTAAATTTACTGTAGTTCTTCCCATATCTAAGATTTGGTCTATACCCAGTAAAACGGCAACACCTAGAATTGGGATTCCAAAGCTTGTAAGAGTTCCTGCTAGGACAATTAAAGACGCTCTAGGAACTCCTGCAACCCCTTTGCTAGTTAGCATTAAGGCAAACATTATTACAAGTTGTTGTTCAAAAGTAAGCGGATGTCCTACTAATTGAGTTGAAAAAATTACACCCATTGCAAGATACAGTGTAGAACCATCTAGATTGAAAGTATAGCCGGTTGGCATAACGAAACTTACTATAGATTTTGGAACTCCAAATTTTTCCATAATTGCCATAGCTTTAGGTAAAGCCGCTTCAGAACTAGCAGTTGTGAATGTAAGTAGAGCCGGTTCTTGGATAGCTTTAATAAGTCCTCTTGGAGATATTTTTACGATTTTACAAGCAATAAATAATACCAAAATTACGAAAACTGCTAAAGCTGTATATAATGATAAAATTATTTTTCCGTAGTTATATAAAATTTCGATTCCATTTGAGCCAACTGTATAAGCAATAGCTCCGAAAATACCTACAGGAGCAAATAACATAACATATTCTGTAAACTTAAACATAACTGAGGCTACAGAGTTTAGGATATCAATAACAGGCTGAGCTTTTTTGCCTACTGCACAAATAGCGATAGAAAAGAAAATACAAAATACTACTATTTGGAGTAAGTTTCCTTCCGCCATTGCTTGGAAAATACTAGTAGGACATAGGCTTAATAGCAAGTCTCCAAAAGAGTTATGCTGAGTAGTAGATGCCATTTCTACAATTCTAGTAAGTCCCGTATGATCCGATGCTATATTTTCCATTCCTACTCCGGGCTTGAAAAAGTTTGCAAAGCCTAGACCAATGAATAAAGCTAGAGTAGTCACAATTTCAAAATATACAATAGTTTTTATGCCTAATCTTCCAAGGCTTTTTACATCTCCGTGTCCAGCTATTCCAACTACTAACGTTGCAAAAAGTAGAGGAGCTATAATCATTTTGACCATTCTTAAGAAAATTTCAGCTAATACGTGCATTTTGATTGCAAATGCAGGAAATGCCCATCCTACAATGACTCCTAAAAATAGTGCTGTAAATATCGCTATTGTTAATCGTGATTGTTTCAAAAATCTTTTCCTCTTTTATTATTGGGCTGTTGTCTTGAGAAAACTTAATTCCATTACCCCTCAATTGTAAATTATACAATAAAAAAAGAAAATGTGTAAATTGGTCTGAATTAAATAGTTTCTAGAAATTATGCAAATAGCAAATTTTATTTTTACGGGTTTTAGCATAAATACAAAAGGAGAAATTATGAAAATAAAAAATGTTGCACCAGTCAATTTTAATGCTGGTATGAAAATAAAAACTAGCAATAATAAGGTTAAGTTACCAATTACGATAAATAATTTTCACAAAATTGATGAAACTCTAATGCGAGGAGCAAAACCTACCGAAGCTCAACTCAAGGAGTTAAAAAGTAATGGAATTGATACCATTATAAGTTTTTGTACTAATTACAATCCACAAAATCCTAAGCTAAGGACTATTCCAGATGAAGCTAATTGGGCAAAAAAGCTTGGAATGAATTTTCACTGGATACCTGAGCGTTCTAATAGAAATCCTTCTCTAGAAGATGTAAATAAATTCTTTAATATAACAGACAGTGCTAGAGCAAGGGGGAAAAAAGTTTTTATTCATTGCAGACACGGTGCTGATAGAACAGGACTTTTTTCTGCAATTTACAGATTAAAGAATCAAAATGTAAAATTATCAGATGTTATAAAAGAGCTAATGAAATATGGACACGATGCGAATAATAATCCTAATATTATACCTTTTATAATTGATTTTAAAGAAAATCAAGCTCCAATTAATAAGATAGTTGAATTGGCTCAACAGGGATTAAAATTAATAGGTCGTTTTATTAATGAAATTTTGGCTAAATTAAAATAGCAAATTTTAAAAAGGAAATGGAGAAGGTGAAGAAAAATGTTAAATATTAATCCAATAAATAATTATAGCAAATCAAATACAAGTTTTAAATCTCAAAAAGATTTTTCTAAAATATACAAAGAGATGGAAAAAATTGCTGTAACTCAAGAAGAAAAAATTAAACCTAAAATTAAAAATGGAGAAATTTTTGAGGCATTAAAAAATGGTATTAAAAAAAGTTCCAAGTTAAAGATATCTCCAATAACTGATGTTTTGAGAGATATTGCTGAAATTATATATTGTGATTGTGGTATTAAAAAAAGTTTAAAATTCTTGATAAAGCAAATAAAGAATGTCTGGGAACAT
This sequence comes from Candidatus Gastranaerophilales bacterium, assembly GCA_944325535.1. Taxonomy (GTDB): domain Bacteria; phylum Cyanobacteriota; class Vampirovibrionia; order Gastranaerophilales; family Gastranaerophilaceae; genus CAG-196. The sequence goes on along the minus strand of CALVAL010000005.1, from coordinate 17,825 downwards.
ATTGATGGTTTTGTATATTTTATTAAGTGGCCAGTGATATTAGGAGTTGGATCAAGTGCTATTGTGGCATTTCTTGAGAAACAGTGTGAAACCTCTTCTAATGCTAACAAAGCCGAGTCTGAGGAGGAAATAGTAAATAAAACTGACTCTTTATACGATTTATACAAAAATAAAGCTATTACATTTGATAAATTTCAAGAAGAATTAAATAAATTAAATAATAATAAGTAATTAAAAGGATAAATAAAATGTTAAATATTAACCCAATGAATAGTTATAACAAATCAAATATCAATTTCAAATCTCAAAAAGATTTCTCTAAAATATACAAAGAGATGGGAAAAATTTTTGTAACTCAAGAAGAAAAGATAATTCCTAAGCAAAATAAAATTAAAAATGTTTTTCCCCAAAAAAAATTTAATATTTCAAGTAAGATAACAAATTGCTTTGAAAATTTAAAAGAATTTTTCGAAGTATATAAACCTGTGATATTTGTAAGCGGGCTTACTCTAGCTGCAATTATAACTTGTCTCATACCATCTGCTGATAAAAAATCCCAACAAAATTCTAATAATATCGAACTAGTTAATAATTCTAATAAAGAATTAGAATCAATAGCATTTGAAAAAGCAGATTTATTAGAAGATGCATACAAAAAAGGTGCGATTTCTTTTAGTGAATATAGAGCACAAATGCAAGATATAATTTTAAATTATGATGTAAAGTCTCATATGAACTTGTTACAAAAAGCGGGATATAATACAAATGAAAGAGATTTAAATAAAGTAAAAGAAAAATACTATCATGATAACAATGGAAAACTTGTTTTAAAGAATAAAATTACAACAATTGATAATGTTGATAGGAATGGAAATATAAAAAATAGACATACTTATTCTAATACGGATTATGTAACAGATGTTAATTGCCAAGAAATTGATAAAAATATCGAAATCTTAAAAGAAAAATTGAGAAAAAATGAAGAAACTCAATTTTAAATAAAATACAGAAAGGAAAAATACAATGTTAAATATAAATCCAATGAATAGTTATAGCAAATCAAATATCAATTTTAAATCTCAAAAGGATTATTCAAAAATTTATAAAGAGATGGAAAAATTTGCAGTAGAGCAGCAAGAAAAAATAGTTATAAAAAATAACAATAAAACTTCTGCTAGTAAATTGAAAAATTTTAATAAATCAAAAATATCAAATGCTATTAAAAAAGGATTTGAAAAAGTAGGTGATATAGCTTTCAATGCTTTGGATAAACTAATAGATGCTATTAAAAAAATTGATGAAATTTTCGAACGTGTAGCCATGATTGGAGGAGTTGTTTTGTTACATATTATACTGCCTTTGGGTATTGTTGCTGCTCTATATTATGGATTTAAAAAGCTACAAAATTCATTAGAAATAAATGTAAGTAGTAGAGATACAGAATTTAAAACAGACTCTTTATACAATTTATACAAAAATAAAGCTATCACATTTGATAAATTTCAGGAAGAATTAGGTAAATTAAATAAAAATAAGTAATTAAAAGGTAAAATACAGTGTTAAATATAAATCCAATAGATAATTATAGCAAATCAAATACAAGTTTTAAATCCCAAAGGGATTATTCCAAAATTTACAAAGAGATGGAAAAAATTACTTTAGCTCAAGAAGAAAAAATAAAACCAAAACCTAATTTAAAGAAGCAAGTAGAAAAAAAAATCAAAACAGCTTCAAACTTAAATGGGCAAAATGATTTGGATAGCCGAAATATTTTATACCCCAAAAGTAATCCCTTAAAAAAATTAAAAGAATTTCTTTTTTATGAAAAAAATTGGGTCACAGGAAAGATGGAGTTAGATGAGCTTCGGATGGCTATGTACGGATGTGGTGTATTCATTATTGCTTCTTGCATGGCAATAGTATACTTGTTGTCTCATATCTTTTCAGACAATAAAGAACGATTTAGCGAGGATTGGGTTACAGAATATGTTGAAAAATGGCAAAAAATAGTTACGGGAAATAAAAATGATACTGAACAAATTTTTGAGTTAAACAATTTAGCAAAAGAAGCTTTTTTTAAAGCGGATTCTTTAGAAAATGTGTATAAAAAAGATTCGATTTCTTTTAATAATTACAAATCGCAAATGCAAAATATAATTCAAGATTATAATGCAAAGGCATGTGTTAATTTGTTAGAAAAAAATGGAATTACGCAGGCTAAAGAAGGTGCAAAGAAAAAAATAAACACATATTATTATGATTCAAACGGAAATATTAGAACTATTACAAACGATGTCTTTTTAATGAGAAAAATAGACAGAGAAAGTTCTGGTATTTATGAAAATATTAAAATGTTGGAGCAGAAAATACGTGATAATGAAGCGGTAAAAAATTCTACTGAATCAAATGATAATACTGTGAATAATTCTATAGAGGGAAATGAAGTTTCGGAATCTCAAATGAAAGCAGATTCATTAATTAATTTATATAACAATAAAGAGATTACACTTGAAGAATTGAAAGAAAATTTGATAAAATAAAGGTGCCTATTAAATGAAAATCCAACAAGATATAAATACTCCAACTAAATATAAAATAAATCGTGAAAATGTAAATTTCCAAGGAAGTTCCTTATTTCTTAAAAAAATATTTGCCCCAAAAGATACGGTTACACTTTCTAAAGAAGCTCTTTTAAATAAAGAAGCTGAAAATTGGATGGGCGCAAATTTAAAAAAATATGGAAAAGACTCAATTAAAATGATATATAAAGCTTGTGCAAATGCTGATAGTAATATCTTTCAGCCGGCATTTGAACTCATAAAAGACTTAATTCCACAAGCTCAAAGCTCTATAAAAAAAGTTTTTAGTCATACTGAAAATAAAAATGTAATTTCAAAATTTGGACTTAATTTTTTATCATATATGCTAGATGCAAATAAGAATGATAAAAATAATCATACAGAACAGAACATAGAATTTTTGACTAATGTTATTAAAAAATTTGATAGTAAAACTCCTACTAAATATTTAGATATAGTTGTAAATAGTAAGGATTCAGAAGGTAATATTAAAAAAAGCGCTTCAGAATTATTTAATTATTTTGCAAAGAAAAAAATTTTATATTCTTTTTCTGATTTTATGAAAAAATTATCGACATTGCCAATAGAAAATCAAAAACTAATCGAAAAATATTATACAAAATTAAGTGATAATACAAAGTTATTTAATATTTTAGAATTATGTCAAGGCAAAGATTCAGAAAAATTGGTTCAGGCTATTTATAATGACTTAGAAAATTTTGAGCCAAAAGATATCATTAGAATATTATCGCATTCTAAATCTCAAAGTGGAGAAGCTCGTTTATTCAATTATCAAAAGTTAATTCCTATTTTTAAGAATGATAAAAATCTTTTAGAGTATTCATACTTTTTAAAAGACAAAAATGGATATATAAATGATGATAATATAAATTTTGTAAAATCAATATCAGGAAAAATTCAAGATAAAGAAGCTTTAAAAAATTATGCTCAAATAGTAAAAGATGATAATGGCATAGTTAAAAAAGATGCAGCAGAAAATCTAATAAAAACACTTAGAAGTTTTTCAAATAAGAATTTAAATCACACTAATATTATATATACAATTAATCAATTAAAAAATAAAAATAACGATATCCAATGGGATTTTATTAATATTTTTACAGCTTTAAAAAATATTTTAGATGCAAAAAATCTAAAATCTGGTACAAAAGTCTTTGAGCAAATTATACAAGAAATTTCAGATTCTCAAGGGAATATAATCCCGGAATTTGTTGAAAAAATACCATCTCTGCTAAAAGAGGATTTATTAGAAGAGATTCCAAATATTTTCAAAATGTCTAAATTTAATGGGAAATTAAAAGAAAATACATTTAGTTCTGTTGTAGATATTTTGAAAAATACAAATTCTAGTGATAGACAAGAGATGTCCAAATTTTTAACAAGCTGTATAGATACTAATGGTGATATTGATAAAAATAAAATTGCTCAATTACAAGAAATTCAAAATCGAGGGATAAAAAGTAATGTTTTAAAAATAGCTAATGCTCTTAAAAATAAAGATGGAGAATTCTCTAAAAGAGGGCTTGATTTAATTGAAACATTAAGAAAAAAGGGTCATCATCAAATAGAAGAAGACCTTCCAAAGATTGTAGATTTATGTAGAGACAGTAGCGGAAATATGAACTCCAATAATATCAATGCTGTTATTGATTTACAAGGTTACAAATCACAAATTAAATTGTCTGAATTATTGAAAATGATTCAAAATTCTAATAAAGAAATTGATTCTAATAAACAGAAAGTTGTTATTCAAGTAATAAAAAATTTAAATTCAGCAGGTGCTAGAACTGTAAATAAAGTTATTAATCTTTCTAAAGACCGACATGGAGTTATAGATTTAGAAGTTATAAAACTATTGATTAATTTATCGAAAAAAGGAAAAGATTTAGATCAGTATGAAGATGTTATTCCAGCATATAGAAAATTATATAAGTATGAACATGTAACTTCCTTATCACAGCTTAATCTGCGTCAAAAAAGAGATTTAATGCAAGCTTTGAAAAATTATAAAAGTATTATTCAATCAGGGACTTTTAGGTCTATATTAAATCCAAAGATTTTGCCAAATACTGATAGCGAATATTGTGATATAGTTGCAAGACTATCTCATTCTATTGGTATTAATGTTCCAAAACTTTCTAAAGAATTGAAAGCGGATTTTTTCAAGGCTTTAAATAATTTATCAGATGCCAATTCTGAATTTATGAATTTAGATTTTAACAATAATACTCCAATTCTCAATTTAGGTTATTCATTAAAAGATTTTAAAAATAATATATGGAATATTGTTAAAAATTCTCATTATAGTGACAGAACAAAGGCTCTTGATTATTTCGGTTTTGAACTTAAAAATAATAACGGAATACTAGAAATGACCGGTTTTCCAAGTGCGGATAAACCGGATGGAAGACTCGCAAGAATAAAAGACAAAGATGTCCTTAATTTGATAACAAAATTAACTCCAGAAGTTATAAAATTTACACAAAATAATAGTGTTACTATTCAAAATGCTCCACAATTATCTAAAGATTTGACTAATATTATCAAAGCTTTTCCGGAATTTTTGACGACTATTGGAAAAGTTCAGCATGGAACTCATGATTTTACATTAGATGTTCATTGTCTAAAAGTATTACAAGGAGCTATGAAAACTTCTTTATACCAGACATTGTCACAAAAAGAAAAATATCATATGCAAATAATTGCCTTGTTCCACGATTTAACAAAAGCAGAAGCAAAACCTGACAGTGATCATCCTAAAAATAGTGCATTTGATGTTTATTATCTTTTAGATAAATTTGATATGAAAGAAAAGGATAAACTAAAAATATATCAAGTAATAAAAAACCATAGCTGGCTTGCTAATTATGATTTTTCCGAACGAATGCAGAAAAAATTAGCATTTAATATGCGTAGCGGAAATTCTTTTAAATTACAAGCGATATTAACTATGGCAGATTTAAAAGGTGTGAAAAAGAATGACAAATTTTATTTGCAGCATGCAAATAAATTGAAAAGTGCTGTAAGTAAAATTTCTCAATCTATAGAAGAATTGCAAAGTACTGCAATTAATTTACCACAAGCTAAAATTCCAAAGGCCAGTGAACTAAATACAAATTCTAAATATGTAAGTAAAATCTCAAAAGATGGCATTAATAATACGGTACTATATTTAAAATCGGGAATAGATTTACAAAAAGCAGGGTTTAAAAATTGCAAAAGCTTAAATGATTTTAATATTTTGGTACATGGTCTTGATTCAGAAGATAGTGCTTCAATGTTCCAAGCTCTAGGAATGATTGATTCAAAAGCTTTGTTAAGTACATCTTATATTATTTATTCTAAGCAAAACTATCGAGCCTTTAGATCAGAAGGGTTTATCTTAGATGTTCCTGCAACTAATATTCATGCTGCATATTGGAGAGATTTTGGTTCAGGCTGTAAAAAAACAGTCAGAGATTTATTTAAGACTTATTTATTCCAAAATAATGAACAAAGGAATTATATATCAGAAAAATTAAAAAAAGAATTAAATTTGAGTGATAAAGAATATATTAAACTATTTAATGAAATTGAAGATCTTACTTTGGAAGAATTAGAGATAAAATCTCCCAAAGTTGCCAAAGCTTATCGAAAGATTTTTAATGATATGGAAATATCAAAACGTAGCTATGGCAGAAATTATAATGAGATACTTGTAACATCTCCAAAAATTCAAGCAATATTCTGTTATGATAAGACTCCACAAAATATTTCATCCTATTTAAGAAGATATGCCGAAAAGCATGATATTCCGATAATTGTATTTAATTAATTTTTTCCGTCATAAATATTTACAAAAAAGCCTTGACATGATTGACACAATCCCATGTTCGTCTTACGATTAGGGTACTCTAGTCGAAATTTTCTTGCCGGATTTGACGGCTAGAGGGGTAAATGACAATTTGATTGAATCCTGAATGCTAGCTTGATGTATTTAAAAAAGATTAGATTTAGAATTATATGAAAATTTTGTTTACTCAAAGATGTAGAATTGGACAAAAGGTAAAAGGAGAAAATTATGCCTACAATGAACCAGCTTGTACGTTCAGAACGTAAAAAGCTACAAGACAAAACCAAATCGCCGGCTTTAATGAATTGTCCACAAAGACGCGGCGTTTGTACTAGGGTGTACACTACAACCCCTAAAAAACCTAACTCAGCATTGAGAAAGGTTGCCAGAGTCAGACTTACTAACGGATTTGAAGTAACTTCTTATATCCCAGGTATCGGTCACAACTTACAAGAACACAGTGTTGTTCTTATAAGAGGTGGAAGGGTTAAAGACCTTCCTGGTGTTAGATATCACATCGTTCGTGGTACTTTAGATACTGCTGGTGTTGCTAATAGAACACAAAGCCGTTCTAAATATGGTGCAAAAAGAGCTAAAGGAGGTAAGAAATAATGTCTAGAAGATCTAAACCGGAAAGAAGAATTCCTGCAGCTGACCCTATTTATAACAGTGTAGATGTATCTAAATTTATCAATAGAATTATGAGACGTGGTAAAAAGTCTTTAGCTGAAAAAATATTCTATTCTACAATTGCAAAAATTGAAGAAAGAACTGGTGAAAAAGGACTTGAAGTATTCCAAAAAGGTATCACAAATGCTACTCCATTATTAGAAGTAAAAGCAAGACGTATTGGTGGTTCTACTTACCAAGTACCTATCGATGTAAAACCTGATAGAGGATTTGCATTAGCTTCTACTAATATTATCGCTGCTGCTAAAAACAGAAGTGGTAAATCATTTGTAGAAAAATTAACTAACGAGTTAATCGATGCTTCTAATGGTAACGGTGCAGCTTGCAAAAAACGTGAAGATACCCACAGAATGGCTGAAGCTAACAAAGCTTTTGCTCATTATAGATATTAATAATTTTAAATTTATAGATATCTTAAAAAGAGGCTTGATTTTAAATCAAGCCTCTTTTATTTCAAAAACTTATTTTGAACTAATACAACATATTTGTAAAACCTGTAGTTATAATTGCGATATTGAATTTATCTGCAGCTTTAATTAAATCATTATCTGCAAAAGGTATGATAATTAGTCCGATTCTTCCTTGAGCTGCAACATTTAAATCGTGTATTGTAATTCCCATATCAGATGCCATAACTGCTTCTTTTGACATATCACAAGAATAGTCTAGTGCGAATTCTACTGATGCAGAATGTAGACCTTGTGATATTGCAGAAGTCTTTAAGTCTTTTGCAATTACTATTGCTTGTGAATTAGCGTGTTTCGCTATTTTCCAGGCAAATACGGCATCTTCTATTTGTTCTACGCTAGGTTTTGTAGCTGATACAACTTTGAAGGTATCTTTATTTAGTTCACTAACATTTGGTGTCTGTACTAAAGTACCAAGCGGAGTGACTTTAATATCATTAGAGATAAACTTTTTATAGTCCTTTAATTCTGTATGTATTGTTACATAGCATATATCGTGGGTTTCTAAAAATTCTATAGCATTTTTAGTAAATTTAGGAGCAACAATTTTATTAGTGTTTTTTAATTTTTTTGCAAAATCACTGTCTACTTCTGTTGAACAAATTATTGTAGCGGACATAAAATCTATAGGGTTACTATCCATTACTTTTAAAAGCGCATCTTCTAATGATTTTCCAAGTGCTACAGCACAAATTCCAACTCCTGATACTGTAACAACAGCATTTACATCAAAAAACTCACTTATAACATTTAGGCCTTTATTTATAGCAACTATATCTACATAAGCTAATTCTTTGCTTGTTTCATAGTCAATGGTTTTGTCATTTTTTTCTATATAAGCGTTTTGGTAATTATTTTCACCATATTCGATTTTTAAATCTTCAAGTTTCATTTCTTCTCCTTACTGTCCAACCGGTGCTGTTGTCATTGGGATTGGTGCAAATTGATTTTCTATTTGAGCACCTTCAACTCTTTCTTGTTTTACTTCAACTGTAGGGGTTTCTTTTTTTCTAAAAGGTATCATATCTACAGGTTTTATAGAATCCGGTTTAACAACAGCTTGTTTTTCTTGTTCTTTATTTTTTGCTTCTTCTTCTTTTAATTTTTCTTTTTCCTTTTCTTCTAAAGCTTTTTTAGCTTCACTTTGAGGAATAATTGAAACTCCAGGAGCTTTGAAAGGATTAAGTATAATCTCTGGATATTCAAAGTCAACATTACCATAAGGTTCTGTTGCAACTGTCATAACATCTTTCCATATTTTTGCTGGAATTGTACCGCCAGTTACACCACCCATTTGAGAGTTATCATCATTTCCAACCCAAACTCCTGTTACAACATCAGGTGTGAATCCTATAAAATAAGCATCTCTGCTATCATCAGTTGTTCCTGTTTTCCCTGCGGCAGGCTTGCCGATGTTTGCTGCACGTCCGGTACCATTTGTAATAACTGTTTTCATTATAGCTGTCATTGTTGCGGCAGTATTGATATTTAATACTTTGCTTGTACGAGCTTTTTTAGCTTCATATAAAATGGTTCCGCGTGAAGATTCAACTCTTTCAATTGCGTAAGGTTCAACTTTGTAGCCTCCATTAGCAAATACTCCATATGCTCTTGTCATTTCGAATAATTTAACGCTGTTAGAGCCTAGTGAGATTGTATAGTCATAAGGAATAGGTGTTGTAATACCCATAACTCGTGCTAATTGTATTACAGGTCTTACACCTACCATTTCCATCAGTCTTGCGGTACACACATTTGAGGATACCATTAATGCCGTATACATTGGTATTGGACCGCGATATTTGTTGCCGTAGTTTTTAGGTGTCCAATCACCTGCTTTAAATGGTAAATCATCAATCATGTCATTTGGAGAGAAACCTTTTTCTATTGCTGCTGTATAAATAAATGGTTTAAAAGCTGAGCCAGAAGGTCTTGCAGATTGAGTTACTCTATCATATTGACTTTTTGTATAGTCTTTACCACCTGCGTAAACTAAAATTCTGCCATCTATTGGACTGAATGAAAATACTGCAGCTTGGTTTTTGTCTCTATTTAGTCCCCAAGCGTTAAGATTTTTTATGATTGCTTCATTTGCAGTGACTTGAGCTTTGTAGTTAAGAGTTGTAATTACTCTAAATCCACCATTTACGATTTCATCTTCGCTAAAGCCTAATTTTTGTAAATCCTTCATTACATAGTCACAAAAATAGGGGGCTTTATTTGTTGCATACATAATTGGCATAGATGATAATACGATTGGAGCTTTTTTAGCTTCTTCGTATGTTTTTTTATCGATATATCTCATCTTATACATTCTTAGCAGAACTTGATTTCTTCTTTGTTCTGCTAGTTTTTTGTTGTTATATGGCGAATAAACAGAAGGTGCTTGTGGAAGTCCTGCTATTAAAGCCATTTCAGGGAGAGTTAATTGGTTTAAATTCTTATTAAAATAAATTTTTGCTGCTCCTTTAACTCCGTATGCACCAGAGCCTAGGTATACATTATTTAAATACATTTCTAAAATTTTGTCTTTAGAAATAGTTTTTTCTATTTGAGCCGCAACTTGTAATTCTTTTATTTTTCTTGTGAAAGTTTTTTCATTTGATAAAAATAGTATTCTTGATAATTGTTGGGTAATGGTACTAGCCCCTTGTACAACATGCCCTGCAAGAACGTTTGCAACCATTGATCTTGCAAGCCCAAGCATATCATATCCAGGGTGCTTGTAGAAATTCTTATCTTCTGTAGCAATGAGTGCTTTGACTAAGTCTTCTGGAACTTCTTTTAATTCTACATTTGAGTATGTATATGCTGCAAAAGTTTTGATAACTTCGCCATCACTAGCACAGAATGTTGTAACTATATTTGGTTTAAGCGTGTTTAAGTTTTTTATAGGAGGTAATGACATTAAATATAGTTTTAGGGCTATCATTCCTGCAAGCATTACTCCAAGTGCAAAGACTATAAAGCCCATTATTACTCCTAAAAGCGGATTATCAACTTGAACTTGTTTTGAACGTCCTTTTTTTCTGTTTTTTGGAATGTTATAATTACCCATAAAATCCTCTCATAAAATTAGACAAAATCCTTGTCTTTTTTAGTATTACTTAGTACTATATTTCTAACAAACATTCTATCAAATAAATAAACAGATGGGGAGTTTTTCAAGATTATGTTAAGTTTTTTGACAAATTTAAAAAATGAAATATTGTCATACTTTGTGCCTGAAAAAATGGAATATAAAATTACAGGAGAATGTTTAAAATGTGGAAAATGCTGTCGTTATATGTATAGTTTTGATACCTATACAACAACCGATTTTAAAATTATGCAATTTTTATTCCCTGCATATCGCCGATTTTATATTAGAGGCAAGGATGAAGATGGAAATCTTATATTTGCATGTAAATATGTGACAGAAGAAGGATTATGCTCTGTATATGATAAAAGGTTGAAAATGTGTAGAAACTATCCTGCAAAAAAAATTGGATATCCGGGACGATTACATGAAGGTTGTGGTTATAAAGTTGAGGATAAGAGTTTTGATAAGTATTTGAATCAAGAATAATTAGTAAATTTTATTTTTTAGGTTTTATATTGTAGTAAAAGGAGGCTATAACGTATGAATATTAAAGCTCTAAGATTTGAGCCAATGAAAAAATTGTAGAAAACAAACCTAAAAAAATTTAAAGGCCGCTTGTCCTGGTGGAACTGGTGATGGTAATCCAGCAAAAATTTTTAAATCTCAAGAAATGCTTGCAGCGATGAATAGAAAGCCTGCTCAAGAATATTGTAATAGTATTGATTTAATAAAGAAAATTATTAAATAATTTAAGTTAAGAAAGCTATTTTTAAAATAGCTTTTTTAAATATAATCAATTAATAATTTCCAGTGTTCTATTAAAAGTTCTAAATGATACTTTGCATTGGCAGGACTTGTTGATGGCATTTTGTAACATGAATATCTATTTAATAAATCAGGGAAAAATTTTTTGAATACTGAATATGATTTATTACCATTCAAACAAATTAATTTGATATTTTGATATTCATTTAATAGTTTTATAATATCATTAGGCTTTTCATTAATAATTTTGGAATCTAAGCTTCCCAATCTTTCACAAAAACTAAGAGTATCCCAAAGCGCAATTTTGTTTTTTAATAACACATTGAGTTTTAATTTATAATCCAGTTTGTATAAGTTAGGAGTATTACATATTTCAGCCATAACTTTCCAAAATCGATTTTGAGGATGAGCATAATATTGTTGTTGCTCTAACGATTTTACTCCAGGCATGGAACCTAAAATTAGGATTTTAGAATTTTTATCTATAGATGGTAAGAAAGATTCACATAGAGTCATATTTTTATTATATTAAGAACATTTTTTTCTATAAAGTTAAAAAAATAATAAGAGGGATAATTTGATTTTATAAGATTTGTAAATTTGGACTATTGACAGAATTAAAAACATACTATATAGTATGATAAGTGTAAAAAATACAATTAATTAGGAGCTAGGTTTTGGCAATAGTAAGAACACTCATTAACACGTTAATTAACCGAAAACATGTGCTTATGCATTCGGTCATTTTAGTGTGCAATGAAAGTGCGGATTTACGGCTATGAACTTAGGGGAATAATAAAATTTTGTTGAAAAAGGCTTGTAAATTCGAGAAAGATTTACAAGCCTTTTTAATTACTACACTGGCATAAAGGAGGGAAAAATGAGAATTAATCCAATTACTAACAACAATTTTAGTTATGCAAAGTCTACAAAACAGAAAAGTTTTGGCAATATTCATAGTGATGTCAGTGTTCCAGAGGAACGAAATCTAATAAATTTGAACCATCTTAATAATACCTATTCACAAGTAGGGATAAATTTTAAAGGAGCACAAAATACTTCTTTAGCTTTAGTGCAGCAGCTTCCATTAGAGGATCGTCTAGCATCATTGTTTCAAAATTTTATGATAGGTGATTTAATTCTTATAGGAAAAGATCTTAAGACTGCGAAAAAAGCTATGTATCAGTCTGCAGGATTGCTAAAGAATGTTATTAAAAGGGCATTTTTTATTCCTGATGAAAAAATTGGCGGTAATTTAGGTTTTATAACAATACCTACTGGTGAAAGAGAAGTTATAAATTTAAATCCAGAAAAGATAAATTTGATTTCTAATAATAAGACATATGATTTGGATCCTAATGATAGTTTTTATATTTTGAAAGATGATGTCTTAGATTTAAAGGGCAATTTATTAAAAATAAAAGATGAACCAAAAACGGATTTAAGCTTTTTTAGAAAGAATTTTTCTACTTCATTTAATTTTGAGAATAGTGTGACTCCAGAAATAGAAAAAATTAATAAAAAAGCTATAGCATCTTTGGCTGCGGATGAAAAGAAAAGACCTTCTAAAGTTACTTTTGCAGATGTTGGTGGACAAGAAAAACTAATAGATGAGCTAAAAAAGAGCATTATTTATCCTATTCGTTATCCTCAAGGATATCAAAATATTGACGTGAATCACGGATTTATTTTATATGGTCCTCCAGGAACAGGTAAGACGCACATTGCAAGAGCTTTAGCTAATGAAGCTGATGCAGAGTTTATCCAACTTAATGGTCTTGAATTGGAATCAAAATGGGTAGGTGAATCAGAGGCAAACTGGAGAGCTCTATTTGATACTGCAAAAGAGAGTCAGCCTTGTGTGATATTTATTGATGAATTTGATGCAGTAGCAAGAAGCAGAGATAGTCAAGATGAATATGGAAATAAAGTTGTAAACCAAATTTTAACGTTAATGTCCGATATTGATAATGAAGCAAGTGATGTATATGTAATAGGTGCAACTAATAACTTTAAGGCTTTAGATTCCGCGATTACTCGATCAGGACGTTTTGGAAAACATTTGGAAGTAGCACTTCCTGATAAAGAGGGGATAGGCAAAATTTATGATATACATTCTAAAAATAAACCATTGGATGAGAGTATTTCAAAAGAAGATATTGTAAAACGCTTATTTGATTTAAAAGCTAGTGGGGCAGATATAAGATATATTATCAATGAAGCTCATAATAACGGATATGAAAGAGCGGGGATTTTTGAAAAAATGGAAAATAAAACTCTAAAGGATTCTGATATAAGTGAATTCAAAATTCTACCAGAGGATTTTGATAAAGCAATAGAATCTTTTAGTAAGAGTAAAAATATTAATAAAAGAAATCCTATTGGATATAATAAATAATAAAAAGTGGGAAATTTTCCCACTTTATTTTTTATAAGGCATACTCCCGGAGATGGATTCGAACCACCGTTAAAAGAGCCAGAATCTTTCGTCCTGCCACTAGACGATCCGGGAATATTTATTACCAATTATCCCAAAAATGTTTCTTTTCAACAGGTTTTGATTCATTACTTTTTGGAGTAATATTAGTTTCTCCATAAGTATAAGGATCAGAAGCGTCCATAGCTCCTTTATTAAATGTGAAAGATCCTTTTGATTTATTTGAATGCTGTTCTTGAGAGTTTACTTTTGTCTCATTATTTACAGGAGTCTCTGCTGATGAATCAGGCTGTTCGTTTTTATAAATAATATTATTTAGTTCGTTTTCTTCTTTTTGTAAAGATTCAATTCTAGATCTTTGCATAACTGTAGCGGCATCTTTACCTAAAAAGTGCATTCTGCCTAGGTCATCAGTATAAATAGTAGATTCTGCCATTGCTGAATTTGCAATGAATAAAATTGTCATTAAGAATAATATTTTTTTAGACATGATTATATTCTCCTTTTAATGTGTTTAATTAACTATATTATACAACATTAAAAAAAGAATATAAACATTAAAATAATTAAACTATTTCTATTTTACATTAATTTCGTTAGTGATATCTTTACCGCCATATAAAAGAACGCTTTTGGCGAATACATAATCATATTTATCTTTTTGCGCTTTTTTAGCAATTTCATCTTTTATAGTTTTTTCAATAGCATCTAAGCGAGCATTATAATCTTTTTCTAGCGCAGCTTTTTTTGTATTGAATTCTTTAGTATATTTTTCTTCTAATTGTAAAATTTTTGCACTATCTGTTTCGTTAGAGATAGCTCCTCTTGCATTTACAATTATTTTATCTAATTCCTCCATCTTTTTAGAATGTTCTTGTTTCAAGGCTTTTACTTGTGAGGAATTAGCTACTATTTTTTGTAAATCAACAACAGCAATCGAATCTGCTGCTTGAACATAATTAGTCGCAAGAAAAAATCCTAACATAATCACTAATAAACTTTTTTTCATAAAATACCCCTTATTAAAATTTTTCAATATACTTTATAAACTGAGTATTGAAAAAAAACATTAGCTATTTGGAGAAAATATTAATTGAAATAAAGAATAATTTAATTTAAAATGTTTGGTATGAGAAAGATATTTTTGATTATATTTCTACTAGTTATAAATATTCCATTTTGCTTTGCAGAAGAGCAACAAATAAAAGAGACTTATAAACTGCAAGGACAGGTAGAGTATGATGATAATCCTGTGGAGACTATATATCTAGATGAAGATATTGATAAACCAAAAATTAATATTCCACAAAAGACCTTAACATTGCCAGTTGGTGTTTTGAATATAATGACAAACACCAACACGCCCAGGAGTGCCCTTGCAAGGGCGGCAGTAACAAGAAATAACTTGAAAGACATTTTACCTCTTAGTGGTGACTTAACAGCTCATTATAAGGGGTTTTCTTATGGCACGATTTGGGGAGAGGAGCTATCCTTGTCTCAAATGGAGTCTTCTACCGGTGTTTTTGTACAATATGATTCTCCTAAGAAATTTACATTATCGACTGTATTTAAACAGTCTGCTTCTCAGGATATTGGTTCTCAATATGGAACGGTAAGAGTTACTCCAGAATGGCATATAACTGATAAATTGACGATAAAGGATTCTTTTACTAATTATGTAAATGCTCCCAAAAACAAAAATGAGATTACTTTGGTGTATTGTCCTTCTTTAAAAAAGTATGCAGAATCTTTGAAATTTGAACTAGGTGTTGCACAGTCATATTATGCAAATGGCAGACAGAGTTCTGCGGTAAGTTTTTCTACAGGTTTTAAGTTGTAATAAATAAAGATATTTTATATAATTAATTTATGATGAGACAGCGACAGTTACAAAAAAAATCTAGAAATAGTGTTCAAAAACAAAAAACAAGCGAGAGAAGAAATTCTAGTCAGCCCCAAAGCGGTTCTAAAAATTCTTCAAGTGGTGTCTATTATTCTTTTTTGACTGTCGTGCTTTTATTGTGTCTTATTCAAGTGACAATTAGTGCGGTATTAAATATTTCAAAAATAATATCTTATAAAGCTAAAATCGTACAAATTACAAAGACAAGGGATGCCGCACAAGCTTTGAATGAGCAGTTGCAGGATAATATAAAGAACTTCTCAAATGCTACAGGACTAGAGGCTATTGCAAGAAATAATTTAAAAATGTCTGGAGAAGATGAAGTCTTAGTTATTATAAATTCTACAAAAGAAAATGAAGAGGCTGTAAAAGCTGATAAACATAATATAATTGGACTAATTAAGCATGATTGAACAATTGATAAAAGAAGGGTTTGCTTTAAAAAATAGAGGGTATTATAAAAAAGCAATAGAAGTTTTTTATAAAGCAATAGAAAAAGATAGTCAAAGCTTGGAGCTTTTGCTAGAGGTTGCAGATTTGTACTATTTGCTGCAAGATAATGAGCGAGCATTAGAATATTTGGAGCAAATCTTAGATAAAAATCCTACTCATATAGATGCTTTAAAGCTATTGAAAAAGATTTTTATAGATAAGAAAGCTTATTTAGAAGCTGAACAGACTGCAAAAAATATTTATTGTATTTCACATAGTAGTGATGATTTATTAGAAATATTAAAAATACTTAATATACAAGGAAAATATGATGAGATATTTGAGTATAAAATAGAACAGCAAACTCCTCAAATATCATTGGAACTAGCTAGGGCTTATTTCTCAAAAAGAGATTATGAAAATGCGAAAATTTGTGTAGATAAATATTTAGAGGAAGAACCTGCTAGCTCTGTTGGGATTTTGTTATTAGGACAAATCTGTTTAGCTCAAAATAAAAAAGAAGAGTGTATTGAAATATTAAATAGAATGGAGAATTTTGAACGAACTCCGGAATTACTCAATTTTATCGGATTAATTGAAATGTATAGGGAAAATTATCAAAAATCAATAAAATCTTTTCTAGATGCTATTAAAATGGAACAGAAAGGCATTTATTATTATAATTTAGCGAATGTATATTTTAAGTTAGGCGAGGGCTCTTATGCTAAAAAATATTACAATTTAGCAATTTCTATAGAGCCTGAAAATAAGAACTTTCATTTTGCACTTGCTAATTTATATTATAGAGAAAAACATTATAAACGAGCATTGGAAGAATTAAGTGATGATTTTTTTGAAGCAAGGCTATTAAAATCCATAATTTTATATGATACAGGATACTTTGCTCTAGCAAGACAAGAATTGGATTTGCTCTCAAAAGAAGCGCCGGAAAATGAAATTATAAAAGATTATCAGCAGAGAATAAATTTAGAATTGGGACTTAATTAAAAAATTCTGTGGTTTTAAATTTTTCATAAAAGAAATTTAGTCGTTGTTTATTATTAAGATACCAAAACCCAATTAAAACTTCAAAAGCTGTAGCAAGACGGTAATCAGCTTGGATTGATTTTCTTGCAATAGGAATGGACAAATTTCTAGCTCTTCTTACCAGTTCATGTTCATGCTCATTAAGGTCAGGTGTTATAAAATTAAGCATGTCTTTTTGGAAATGTGCATTGACTCTTTCAGTAGTTAATTTGTGCATAAGTTTACTATTAGAAGTTCTAAATATCACATACTCTCTAACGAATACTTCCCAAATAGCATCGCCAATATGAGCATAATTTTTAAGTGAAAGATTTTCTATTTCCATAATGAGATTTTAACATAAAATAAAAAACCCCTTTACAAAAAAAATTTATTTGTTAATATAATAAAGGAGATATTCCTCAGTAGCTCCTAAGTGAAGCGAAAGCGGAACGGGTAAAAGATATCGGAGCAGTTGCGACGGCATTGAGGAAATGAAAATTGAATATTTTGGAAAATAATCCTCAGTAGCTCAATGGCGGAGCAACCGGCTGTTAACCGGTAGGTTGTTGGTTCGAGTCCAACCTGGGG
>CALVAL010000004.1 GCA_944325535.1 Candidatus Gastranaerophilales bacterium | reverse complement strand
CCCTTCTATTATACTATTAACAGCTAATTTTTGAATAGATTTATCTATAAAATCTTCTTTTTTTATCTGTTCATTAGCTATGTACTCTTTTTTATTTTCTTTTGATAGTTTTTTTATAAAGTAACTTAGTCCGCGTTCATTATTTTCTTGGATTTTTAAAGCCGAAACCAATTATTAACTCCTCCACACCAAGAAAGTCTCCATCAATCCCGTACTTTTTTTACTATCCTCAATTTTGCACTTCGTGATGGTGGATTTTCTTTTATCTCCTCTTCGCTCGCCATTATTGGTTTTTTATTTACTAATTCAATTCTTGGCGGCGGGCATTTGCAAATCATTTCATTGCATCTGCACTTACTGCTCTCAAACTTAAAGATTTTCTTAACTATCCGATCCTCTAAAGAATGAAAACTTATCACAGAAATTATACCACCTTCTGATAATAAATCCAATATATCATGTAGTACAAAATTTACATTTTTTAACTCATTATTTACTTCTATCCTAATAGCTTGAAACACTCTTGTAGCAGGGTGTATATTAGACTTAATATGAGGAGTCGCTTCAATAATAAGATTAGCAAGTTCTTTTGTTGTGCTAATAGGCTTTGTTTTTCTAGTCTCAACAATCTTTTTTGCAATTCTTTTTGAAAAACGTTCTTCTCCATATTCACTAAATATCCTTACTAAATCAGCTTCTGAGTATTCATTAACTACATTATAAGCTGAAAAATCAGCGCTCATATCAAATCGCATATCAAGTGGTGCGTCTTTTGAGAATGAAAAACCTCGTACTCCTTTAGTTAGTTGATGATATGAAGCACCTAAATCTAAAATAACTCCACCTGTTATTTTTTCGATTCCTAATTTTTTCAATTCATTTTTTATATTTATATAAGAAGATTTTACTATAGTTAAATTAGGATAATTTTTTAATCTTTCTTTTGCATGTGAGATAGCCTCGTCATCAATATCAAATGCTATCAATTTTCCATTTGGAGAAATCCTTTTAAGAATAAGCTCACTATGCCCGCCGCCTCCTAGAGTGCAATCAACGTAGATTTTACCATCTTGACATTCTAACGCATCAACTGCTTCATTTAGCATAACTGTATAGTGTTTAAAATCATCCACTTTGTAATCCTCTTATAATTCCAACATAAATGTTACAGGACCATCATTTATTAGTTCTACTTTCATATCAGCTCCAAATTTTCCTGTTGAAACATTTATTTCATAATCTTTTATATATTGTACAAATTTTTCATAATACTCGTTTGCTATAATAGGTTCTGCGGAGTTATCAAAACTTGGTCTTGTTCCTTTTTTACAATTACCACAGAGTGTAAATTGAGATACAACAAGTATCTCTCCTTTTATATCAATTAATGATAAATTCATTTTCCCATTATCATCAGGAAAAATTCTTAAATTAACAACCTTTCTAGCTAATTTTTCAACTTTATCTAAAGAATCATTCTTTTCAATACCTACAAGTGCTAAAATCCCTTTATTAATTTGGGAGTAGATTTTAGAATCAATTGTTACAGAAGCACCAGTTACTCTTTGTATTAAAACTTTCATCCTAACCTCTCAATAGATAGCTTTAGTAATTTTTGAATTGTAGCTATTCTCTTTTCTGCTATATCATAATACTTAGAAAATTTTTCAAGAAGTTTAGATACATTTTCAATATTAAAATCTTTTATCATTTTCATTTCATAGTCTAATTCTATTCGTTCAGAAATTGTAATATAGTCAAATAATTCATTTTCTTCAATATATTTGGTACTTAACTCTACAAAATTTAGAGAAGCTTTTTTTAGAGCTTTTAAAACCTCTGCATCTACGACTCTATGTCTTTTTAGTTCATTATTACAATTTTTTATTAATTTTTTTCCTAAATCAACTTTTATTGAGCCATTTTTAAAATTCTCTAAATAATTAATTAAGGAGTTTTTAATTTTTTCTTTATTATATTCAAAATTAATAGACAAATTACGATTATTAATTTTTTCAGTATCTTTTAGAGCTTCTTCTAATGATACGTTCTTAAAACCATCAATTTGAGCTCCTGCTAGAGAGGTATTTATATATTCTCTATCATTGTATTTTTGAGTAAACTCGGTAAGAGGCGGTATGAATGCTGCATATACTGATTCAGTTGGTATCATATCACCGTTAATTCCTTTTACATAGTATAAAGAATTGTTTAGGTTTATCAATCTGTTATTTGCAAGCTTAGTTCTTATTTCTATATCTTCATAATTTGATAATGAATCTCTAAAGTTATCAAAATCTTTTGCAACTATTTCCCAACGCTTTAAATTTTCATTATATTTGCATACTAAATCTTTATAAGCTGAATCTTTGCTATAGCATTGTCCTTCTAAATATGCTAAATCTTGTCCTACTAAAACAATTTTTGAGCAGCCTAAAATACGTGCAACATTTAATGCAGTATATGATACTGTTCCTTTTGAAAAATATTCACTTATATCAAGATCAGCTATCTTGCTCCAGAAATGATTGACTGGGAAATTAGCTGATGTATGTGAAAATACTTGTTTAAATTTGAATTTTCTATAATTTTTATTTGAAGCTGGTTCTGTAACAAAATTTACCTGAGATAGATCAAGATCTTCTATTTGTTTAGAGGAATCAAATAACTCAATAATGCACAGAAAATCCGGAGTTAGTCCATGTCTTACTACTGCTTTCATAGCAGTTCCAACAACAATAAGAATAATATTATCTCTATATTTTTTTAAAGTATCAATATTCTTGTCTAAGCTAGGTCCGGCTGAGACTATAACAGCCGTTTTTCCTTTATAAAAATCTTTGATTTCAGTTAATGGAATTTCATTTACTAAATTTGGTATGTTGTAAATTAAATGTGCTAAGCTAGGATAAAATCTTTTTTGAGTGTATTTTCTATCTAAGCTATAAGCGCCGACCATTGTATGAAGTTTATTTACAAGTTCGTCAAAATTATTTTTATATAATTCTCTTGTACCATTTGTAGATAATAGTAATGGAGTATTTTTAGTGTTAGATTTTTGATAAATATATTCTCCAATTTTATCTAAAGTTGAGGCTATAAAAACATTTTTTTTCAATATATCTTTTGAAAAATCGACTAACGTAAATACAATTCTTAAAATATTTAAATCAGGCTCATATAAAATTACACTCCCTTTTGATTCTTGAGATGCCACTTGGAATAAATAGCCCAGTCCTAATCCATATACTAAATGAATAGAAACGGGAGTGTTTTCAGCCTGCGTAAAAATTTCTCTTGCTTCAGCTAAAGGATTTAATTGGTTGTGTAAATATATATTTTTGTATATGAGATTAAAAGAAGCATTTTCTTGGACTAATTGTGGTACATCACTCAAAATATGTGTTTTTATTTTTTGTGCAAGTTCAACATCTTTTGTTGCTAATGCTTTAAGATTATTATCAAAAATATTATTCATAACTAAATATTCTTCCCTCTTAGCTGACCGCATGCTGCATCAATATCAGCACCTCTTTCGAGTCTGACTGTTACTTTTTTACCAGAATGCTCCAATAGATATTTAAATTTCATTATATCGTTATTTGAAGGTTTTTTAAAATCATTTTCTATTACTGAGTTATAAGGAATAAGATTTATATTACATTTTAAATCTTTAAGAAAGTAAGCAAGCTCTTTTGCAACCTGCGGTGTGTCATTAAATCCGTGGATTAAAATGTATTCTATTGTTATTCTCCTGCCAGTTTTGTCAATATAATTTTTTAAAGCTTTTTTCAAATCGTTAATATTATATCTATTTTCTATAGGCATGATTTCTTTTCTTAAATTATGATTAGGAGCATGTAGTGATATTGCTAATGTAGACTGCAAATTCATATTTGCTAAATTGTCGATACCAGGGATAATTCCACTAGTAGAAATAGTAATTCTTCTTGCTCCTATTTGAAAATCTTCATTGAATATTTCTAAAGCTTTAAGTACATTATCTAAATTTAATAAAGGCTCTCCTTGCCCCATAAAAACAATATTGGTAATTTTTAGTCCGGTATCACGCTGAATGGTTAGTACTTGTTCAATTATTTCTTGATATGTAAGGTTTCTTTTAAATCCACCTTTCCCCGTTGCACAAAAAGAACAATTAACAGCGCATCCTACCTGAGAACTGACACAAGCAGTTAAATTTGCACGGTTATCAAAACGCATTAGAACTGTTTCAACGCATTCACCATCAGGATATTCAACTAGATACTTAATTGTTCCATCTTTACTAACTTGCTTCTTTTTAATTTTAGTTTCTGTTACTTTTGCAATTTTCTTTAACTCTTCTCTAAAATCCTTAGAAAGATTTGTCATTTCATCTATTGTGGAGACAGACTTAAAATAAATCCAATTATGAATTTGCTTAGCTCGGAATTTTGTTGCTTTAAGCTTTTGCATTAAATTTTCAAGTTCATATAATCTTAATCCTGCCAAAATCATCCGAGTTTTCCTTTATAAAAATCAATAATATCCACTTTAGCTTTTAATAGCATCGCATCATGTGCTACGTCATTTTTCCATTCATTATAAGAACAAGCTGAAGGTAATAATTTTAGTGGGTTATGAGGAAAATCTTTACAAATACTTGGTCTATTTTCATAATCAGAACATAAGTTCCCCTTAAGTTTTGGACAATAGTAATAATAAATTTTATCATCTTCAACAAGTTTGTTTAATAGCTCAAAATATTCAGGATTAGCAGCTTTTGCATCTTCTTCTGTTTTATAAGGAACAAATACTGAGATAAAGTCTTTAGAAAATTTATCTCCTTTATTAGCTCTCTGTTTTAATTGTTCATACGAATACTCACTTACTGCCAATTTACAGCAAGAAGCACAATTGTTACAAGTATAGTTAGATTTTCTATCCATTATATTTTTATAAATCATTTTTAGTTTTTGTCTATAATCACCAGCTAAAAATGTTAGGGTTTGCATTTGCCAGTCTCTATATTTACAATTTGCAGGAAAAGGTGCAAAAATATCTTTTTTTTCAATCTTACAATCTTTAATTGAACAGTTATTGCATGGGTTTTCTGGCTTAAAAGTGTCTAGTTCTTTTCTTATGCTTTCAGCTGCCTCAATAAATATTTTTTCATAATTATTTTTTAAATTTCCATATTGAGAATTTAAAGAATTTGTATTTTGCTGTGTTGAAAAAAAATTATCCATAATTCGGATAATAACACAAATCGCCATATTCGGCAATGAGATTTAGATTTTAGAGAATAATATAGCAGATGAAAGGAAAGAATTTATGACAAAGAAATTAGAAATTTACAAATGTGAAATATGTGGCAATATTATTCAAGTTCTTATTCCAGGCGAAGGTGAGCTTGTATGTTGTGGAGAAAAAATGAAAAAGCAAGAAATACAGACATCAAGAGAAGAAATTGGTGAAAAGCACATGCCTGAAATAGAAATAAGAGATGATAAAAAATATGTAACTGTGAATAAGCATCCTATGAGTGAAGAACATTACATTCAATTTATTGAAGTAACGGATAAAAATAAATCAAAAATGTATTTAAAATATCTCTCCCCAAACGATAAAGCTGAATTTAAAATTCCAAAATGCATGGATGAAATTGAGGCTGTAAGTTATTGCAATATACATAGATTGTGGGGGAATAAAAATGATTAGCGAAAAAATTAATAATATAATTAACGAACAAATAAACTTGGAATTTTATTCCGGATACTTATACTTATCAATGTCGGCTCATCTAAAGGAGATTGGTTTATTTGGCTTTGCATCTTGGATGAGAATACAAGCAAAAGAAGAAGTCGAGCATGGATTAAAATTGCTAGATTATCTTATAGAAAGAAACAGTTTTGTAACTCTTAAGCAAATTCGTACTCCAGAATTCGAGTTTAATGGAGTTGTATCTATTTTTAATCACATTTATGAACATGAAAAAAATATAACAGCATGCGTTATGAAAATTGCAAAAGCTGCAGAAGATGAATGCGACAGAACAACTCTATCATTTATTGATTGGTTTATAAATGAGCAAATAGAAGAGGAACAGAATATAAAAGATATTCTAAAGCGCCTTGAACTGTTTGGTGATGAAAAAACTTCTTTGTTCTTAATGGATCATGAGTTAAGTAAACGTGATTAATTTTTTAGAAAGATGGCTATAAATTAGCCATCTTTCACTTGTTTAATTTTTTTGTTTTTGTTAAATTTATTTATGTGTGGTGTATTCTTCGTTTTATATAGAATTACCTGATAATTGTAAAAATATGTAAATTTCATGCTAGAAATTTAGCAAAATTTTATATTTACAAGACTTTTAATATATAGGTACCAGATGGGGTTCGTATGATTAGACCGGTAAGATTATCAGACAATAATGTAGATTTTAAAGCTAAGCAAAAGAAAGAAATTGATGAAGAATCAAAGATTTTGCCTAATACTTTGCAAACTCGAGTTCGTCAAAAATTTCACAAGACTTCTAATGCTTTTTTAGAATATCCTATTAAAGGACTTAAAGGGGATGTAAACTCTGATTTTTATGAATTCCTTTCTATGGGAATTATACCTTATCTTGTTGGTAGTGGTATGTTTATGGGGTTATTTAATATTGTAAAAAAATTGAACCCAAAATCTCAACTATTAGCATCATTTAATGGTAATAAAATGGCTTTAGGAGTTGTTTTGTATGGTCTATTCAAAACAATTTCAAATGATTTTGTAACTCGTCCGGTATATTTAGGTACTGGTGTTGATATAGAACTTCCAGTTCAACATATTTCTTATCCGCTACCAAAAGAAGCTGGAGAAAATGCAACAATAATTCCTCAAATACAGCAAAGAAAAGTATACGATAGTAGAGAATTTTTTAGAAAAGATTTAATTCAAAAAGATATAGGTATAAAATATTATGATAATATCGCTAAAAAAATTGGATTAGGTGAAGATCTTAATGATTCAGTAACAGAGACAACTCCTATAATTCAAAGTATCATTTCAACAACAAAAACTGCAAAAAGTTTATCATCATATGCTTGGGCAGCACTAGGTGTAGGCATGGCTGCTCAAGATTGTTGGGGGGATTTCTTTGATTCAATTTCTAATAGAAAACGCCATATTGCAAAGCCAAATGAAAGTTTTATGACTAAAGTCGGCAGCAGACTAAAAAATGCAGGTACAAATTTGGTAGATATATCAAAGACATTTGGAAGTTCATTTGTTAAATCTGCAAAATCTCTTTGGGCAGGAAAAGAGGAATATGGTGTGTTAAAACATGCAGGTAAAACTTGGATTTTAGCTACTATAGCTTTAACAGCAGGTTCAGTTGCAAATGTAATATATAAAGCTCGTCATATGGGCAAGTTAGCAAATAAAGATCTAATGGATAAAAATGAAGAAAGTACGGTGATTTAGTATGGCAATATCTCCAATTCAAGCAAATATAGATAATACTAAGTCTCATAAACATTATAATGAGGCTAATAAGCCTGTAAAAACAAAAAATAATGTAAAACCATTAGCGCCAGAAGGACATTTGGTGCATGACAGATTAATGCAAATGCCTAAATTTTTCTGGAAAGACTTCGCTTATGATTTAAAGGCTGTAAGAGATGGTTTTAGAGGTAATGCTAATGATCACCAAACAGGGCGTTTGAATGATGTTGGTATTAAATTAGGTGGTGTAGGTATTGCTACAATGTTAGCAGCTAGAACAACCAATCCCGTTGCAAGAATTATGGAATATGCAGGCTTAGGTGCTTTTTTGGCAGCAATGTCTATATTCCCTAAAATAGCTATTCAAGCTCCATCAAGAGTAATGCATGGCTTTGATACAGGTATTGAATATATAGATGATCAAGGTCGTAAAAAATCAGTATTCCAAGATAGTAACTATATTCCTTTTGATATGTATCAAGGAGAAAGACCAAGCGAAGATATAGATATTATAGGTGATAGATTAGGAATACCTA
This sequence comes from Candidatus Gastranaerophilales bacterium, assembly GCA_944325535.1. Taxonomy (GTDB): domain Bacteria; phylum Cyanobacteriota; class Vampirovibrionia; order Gastranaerophilales; family Gastranaerophilaceae; genus CAG-196. Next base: position 40,756 of record CALVAL010000004.1, on the reverse strand, counting down.
GAGATATTAAAAACAGACATGATGTAATCAAAGAGCAAATGAGAAAAATAGCTACTCAAAATAACACTCTTTGGATGTTGACTGCAGGAGCTGCAACTCCAGTAATTGCTGCGTTAACTTGTTTTGGGCTAGAACGATTAATTGCTCCAGCTTATGCAAATGTTAAGAATATGGCTTATAATTCAAGAATTTCACAAGTTTTAAAGAATACAAGTGAAATGACTCTAGATCCTAATGAGATTGGTGCTAATAATGTAAGTAAAAAAGTTGAAGCTATATTGAAAAATTATAGAGGAAAAGAAATTCATAAATCTGAACTAGATGCAATTGTTGATATTCTAACAAAAGATATGCCTTCAGGTCTATCAGATGGTATAAAAAAAGATTTGACTGCAATTTTAGAACAAGAAAAGAATGGATATAAATTAGCAGATAATGCTGCTGATGATATTATTTTGTTAATTAAAAAGAGTCTTCCAAAAAATAATCAAACTTTAATGGAAAAAATCTTCATTCCATCAAAAGAAGAAATGGCTGAAATCTTAAAAGGTCATGATACTGTTAGCGGAAATGACTTAATGCAAATAAAAGGAAAATTAAAAGATTTATTTGCAAATAAAATAAAAAATGATGCAACATTATCAAATGATACTAAAGAATATCTAAAAGCTTTCCAAAATAATAATCTTTTAGAAAATATATCAAAGAATTTACAAAAAGAAAAATCTCTTTATTTATCAGACCAAGGGTATCGAGAAATTGTTGATTTTTCAAAAATTTTAGGTGAATTTAAACATTATGAAGGTCTATTAGATAAGTATAAATCATTTAAATTTGAGCATACATCAGAAACAGTTCTTGCTCGATATTATGCAAAATTTGAAAAGACTTTATTCAATGTATTAGATATTAATTTTAAAGATTTGAAACAAATGAAAGAGTCTGAAAAATATGCAAAAGAAATTTTGGATGCAAAATTAACAGCTCTTGCAAAAGATGAGAAAAAATATAATAAAGCTATAGATAAGCTTACAAAAGTTATGTCAGAAATGGACGTAGCTTTAAATGGCAGATCTGCAAATGAATCTCATATTAAAGATTTAATTACAGCTATAGAAAATAATTATAATAATACTGCTATTAGATTAGATAAGGCAGGAAGTTTTAAAAATACAATCGATAAGTTAGTTAAAGAGGATGTAAATACTCTGTCAAATTCAATTAAATCAAGAGAAGAATTGTTTGATTTTCTTGATGGTATAAGAGTCGATAAATCTTTAGCAAAAGACCAATTGATAGATAAAGCAAAGGAAAATGCTAGAGGCGTTGGTTCTGCAAAAGAAGCAACAATTAGTAGAATATTTGAAAGATATCAAGGTGCAAATAATTCATTTAATAGATTTTTGCACACTATGGATGTATATAAACGTGAAATTCCAAGTGGTGAATATGATAGGGCTATTCTTCAAAAAGGTAAAGATATCTTGTTAACTAGTACATCATCTGAAAATGCATTAAAACATAATATGGTAAATAATGCTAGTTTTTATAAAGATGTCATGAACACAATATATCAAGTTGGTCAGTATGAAGGTCCAGCTTCAGAACATATTGTAAAAGGTAAGGGATATCTTACTGATGCAACTAAAAATGCAATTAAAGAAAATGAGATTACAAATGGTAAAATATTAGATAGATTACAAAATTATATTAATAGATTTAGAAATATTATAGGAAATAAGACTATAGATTTTACAAAACCAGGACATGTTTTGGATAATAATATAAAAGCATACGAAAAAAGTCAAAAACCAATGACTATGTTTAATTTAGTAGCTCAAAGTCCAGTAGATTTTATCAAAGCAGCTGCTGATAGAAGATATGGTACTCAAAAGTGGTTGAGAATAGTATCAACTATTGGAGCATCTGTCCTAGGAGCAACAGTTTTAGCACAATATGGATTCGGTAAATTAAAAAATCCACATAATTTAATGAAGCAGGTGAGCGATGACAAGAATAGCTAGTATTAATCCTATCAATTTCCAAGCAGTAAGTAACTATCAGCCTCAAGTCAAACAAAAAGAAGCTGAGAATAATAGTTACAATAATGAAACTTCAAAAATGTATCTTGATAATTTAGCATTAATTAATACTGCTAAAGTGAAAAAGATTGATTTAAATAAGACTCAAAAAATAGAGCCTTATAAGAATAATTTAAGATCTATGATTCAGAATAATGAATCTGTGATGATGGCTATTGTTCCAAGAACTTTTACTGCTCAAGATTTAAATGGTGATGATAAAGTAACTCTTGCAACAGGTGAAAAAAATGGTACTTTATTAAGTGCAATAGATAGATTAGACGAGCTAAAAGATTTAGGTATAAATACGATTCATATTTTACCAATTCATCCTCCTGGAAAGAAAAATGCAATGGGAACAGCAGGTTCTTTATATGCTCCAGCAAAGTATGTAAATGATGATGGTTCTTTAGCTATTGATCCTATGATTATTGATAAAAATGATCCAAGAACTTCTAATGAACAATTTAAGGCTTTAATTGATGAGTGCCATAAACGTGGTATAAAAGTGATGTTAGATTTACCAAGCTGTGCTTCTGTTGATATGTTAGAAGCAGAACCATACTTGATGGCATATGGAAGAAACGGAGAAGAAAAAACTCCTCAAGGATGGACTGATATAAGAATGTTTGAACCTTGGGCTGATGAAGCTGCAAGAACTTTAAATCCTAAGTTATTAGAAATGCATAAACAGTATGTAGATGCTTGCATTGATTTAGGTATAGACGGTATAAGAGCAGATGTTGCTAGAGCGAAACCTCCTGAATTTTGGGATGTTTTAATAAAATACTCTAGAGAAAAAGATCCTGAATTCGGCTGGTTAGCAGAAAGCTATACTTATGAATGTGCGTCACCAATGGTAAATATGCCTTATGACAGACCAGAAGATCTTTTAAGAGCTGGTTTTGATGATTACTATGGTCAATATCACATATTCCACGATTGGAAAGGTGCTGCTGATTTTAATGATTATATAAAATTAAATTTAGATTTGTCTCATAAATTACCTGCAGGAAAAAGCGTAATCGGTTCTTTTCTAACACATGATGATAGTTCATCTATGATTCATGGTGGTGAAAATTTCTGTAAGTTGACTACTGTTTTACAGTCTACAATTCCAATGTGTAATCCTTATTTTATAGATGGATTCCAAACAGGTGACTATTATGATTATAAATATCGTGACACAGACAATATAGAGACTTGGACAACAAAATTTAATAAAGAAGAAGGTAAATTTACTGATAAATATGATATGAATGAACACAGATTTAGACTTGCTTTGTTCAATCTTTCAAGAAAACCGGGAGGTGATTCTCCTGATATAGCAAGAGTAATGGAAGGAACTCTAAAAATGAGAGAAGCTAATAAAGATGTATTAGCTGATCGTAATAGTAGTTTCATTGAACTTAATAAAAGAGAAGATAAAAATGATCAAATAATTACTTTTGCAAGACATAATAATGGAAGAACAATTCTTGTAGTTGCTAATAAAAATCCAAATAGAAATGTTACAGGAATTATAGACATTCCAGGTCTAAAAGAAGACCAAAAATTGGTAAATATGGTTCCAAGCTACGGTGATACAAGCGAATTTCAAGTAGAAGCTAATGAATTAAAAGTAAATTTAGCACCTGCTGATGCTTATGTATTTGAAATAGATACTCCAAATATTGAAAAAGATTGTAAGGGCCATGTTTATAAACAAAAAGTTAATGACTAAGCAAACATTAAATAAACAAAATGAGAGTGTCCTTTTGGGGCACTCTTTATTCTTGTATAATTGTCTTTATAACTTTAGCAGGGTTCCCCACTGCTACTGAGTTTTCTGGTATATCCTTAGTGACAACAGCTCCAGCACCAATTACAGAACCATCTCCTATAGTAACTCCAGGTAGAACTATAACAGAGCCTCCAAGCCAACAATTTTTACCAATAGTAATAGGTTTAGCTGTTTCAATAAAGGTGTTTCTTTTTTTATATTCTAATGGGTGTATAGGAGTATAAAATTGACAGTTAGGACCTACAAATGTATTATCACCAATTGAAACTTTTGCACAATCTAATACTACGCAATTTGCATTAAAATATACTCCATCACCTATTTCAAGATTGCATCCATAATCGCAAAACAAACTTGGCGTAATATAACACCTCTCACCCATTTTTCCAAGCAAAGACTTCAGTATTTGTTCTCGCTTTTTTTCATCTTTTTCTTTATTAAACTCGAATAAAGTCTCTCTAGATTTATCTCTTAGAGAAATTAAATAATCCGTCATCGGATTATACCATTCTCCACTAATCATTTTTTCATATTCTTTTTTCATAGAATTATTATAACAAAAAATCGGAATTTTTATAAATTCCGATTTTACAAAATTTCTTTACTTATATTTATCCTTGATAAGCTGCAGCTGCATTCCATATACTAACTTGTTCCCAAGGAACGTTTTTAGTTTTTTCATTGTTGTAGTTTGTATTATAGTCTACTTTATCATTTTTGATTTCCCAAGGATTACTACCTTTGATTTCTCCAATTCTGTCGCCCATAGTTAGATCCTTTCTTTTAATATCATATATAACTCGTATATGTATAAAGTATTTTTTATTTTAAAAATTGCAGATTTTATAATAATTGTTACAAAAATTTACATATTAAAGTTGTGCTAATTGTATAACATAAAAGCGTTCATTAGTAATAATGAACGCTTTTGAAGTAAATTTTATTTTATTATTCTAGTTGTTGCTTAAAACAAGTCTGAATGTAGCTAAGTTTTTTATAGATAACATTCTATGTTTATTACCTTGTTTTTCTGAAATTTGAAAAATTCTGCAGATTCTTTGAATTTCTTCAATATCTTTTCTTGAATCAAGTTTGTAAACATTATTGATTGGGTCTGCTATTACTGACATTGATGCATATAATTCTTGTTCAGTCATTTTTTTATCCTTTATAATCATATCTATGTATATATAAAGTATTTCATTTTAAAAAAATTGCCTTTTTGTTTGTGTTTTATTAAGTTATGTAAAGATAATTTTTCAAAATTTACTGAATAGCACTAATAATTGCAAAACATACCAGTTTATAGTATGTTTATTTTGTGACTAACAGGGTATTAGATTTTAGTGTTATTATGCAAGAATGCGGGGTTGGAAAAGATACCTCGCAAGCTGTAATTAAAAAAATTGCTAATTTGGAAGAATTTTATAGCGCAGAGGAATTGATTCAAATATATAATTATTTTTTAGTTCAGATAAAAGAGCCAGAAATATTAATTAGTATAATAAAAATGCTTGATGCTTATAAAAATTCAGAAACTTTATCTATATTGTTAGATATTTTATTATTAAGAAATATTGATTTTGATGATGCTGATAATTTAATCAATATAAGAGTTATTGCAGCAAAAGCTATATCTAATTACAAAGATACATCTACTGTTGGAGCCTTATTGTACTGTCTTAATAATAAAAAAGAAAATTATAAAATAAGACTTGCTTGTGCAGATGCTCTTGGAAGGATTGGTGATAAATTAGCAGTAGAGTCTTTAATAGATGTTGTTAAAGATGATGATGAAAAATCTATATATGTTAAAGAATCAGCAACTTTCGCATTAGGACTATTAGGTGATACAAGTGCTATAGATCCTTTGGTTTCAATAATGGAAGCGAAGCAAGGAATTTGGGATAAGTTTTCTTTTTTAAAGGAAAAGATTATTGAAGCATTAGGGAAATTAAATATTAATAATAATAAAGTACTAAGAGTGTTAAAAAATTCATTAATTGATTCCTCCCCAATGGTAAGAATAAATGCTATTGAGGCTCTTATGAATAGTGAATATGAAGAAGCTCCAACTCTTATTAGAACTGCTTTGAAAGATGAAGATACTGAAGTGCAAAGAAATGCTTTAATAGCTTTATATAATTTAGAAGGCCGAGATATTTTGGATGAGGTTATTTCATTACCGTCATATTCAGAATTTTTAAAAAATGAGGCTCAAGAATTAATTAATGAATATGAGGAAAATGATGAATAAGTCAATAATATTATTATCAGCAGGATTAGACTCGCTTGTTGCTCTTGGATATTGTAAAGAAGAGTATGGTATAGATTTAGCATTAACTTTTGATTATGGGCAAAAAGCTGCTGCTAAGGAAATAGTAGCTTCTAGTAAAATTTGTAAATTTTATGGTATTAAACATGAGGTAATAAAGTTAGATTGGCTTAAAAATATTACAAAGACCTCTTTAGTATCAAATGATGATATTCCATCTAAAGACTTAGGAACTCAAAAAAGTGCGGCTTCAGTATGGGTGCCAAATAGAAATGCTTTGTTTTTAAATATTGCTGCAGCTTTTGCGGATTCATTTGGTTATAATTATATTTTATTTGGTGCAAATAAAGACGAAGCTCAGACTTTTCCTGATAATACAGAACAGTTTAGAGCTAAAGTTTCAGAATTATTTAAATTCTCAACACTAGTTAAACCAAGAGTTGTTGCTCCCTTGATAAATTGTACTAAGGATGATATAGTAAGAATTGCGATAGAGAATTCTATTCCATTGGAATTAGTGATGAGTTGCTACAGCTCAGAGGATAAACATTGTGGGAAATGTGAATCTTGTCAACATTTAAAAAGAGCATTAGCTGCTAATCAAGGGGAAAAGTATATAGATATATTATTTTAAGGGCATATGAAAACAAAATTTATTGAAGAAGATGTAAAGTATATAGGTTCGCAGTTAGCACCTCATTGGATATATAAAAATTATAAAATTCAAGGTGATGCTATTGTGGCTTTTTGTGGTGAATGTGAAGTTAGACTTACTGAGATGGTTGATATAGAAGATGTTATCAATAATGAGCCTATTTATAGTAAGTATATGCTTAGCTTTATAACAGAACAATTTGGTGTAGATTTACAAGAGGGCGTTTTTAGACAACGCTTATTAATGTGTATAATAAAAGAATTATTAGAAGCAAGAGGCATTTTTGTTGTAAGAAACGGTGATGATTTAATGATTGGAGATAAAAAATTATCTGTTTCTATTGCAACAAAATCAATTACGTCAATTTTAATTCATACTGGTCTTAATATTGTATCAGAAGGTGCTCCTGTAAAGGCCGCAGGATTAGAGAGTGAGCTAGGTATAAAAGATGTAAAAACTTTTGCTTTAGAGGTAATGCAAAAATATTCGAATGAGCTTGAAGATATAAAATTAGCTTGTACCAAAGTTCGAGGAGTATAAAATATGTCAAAGCAATTTGGTTACAAAAAATATATGAAAAAAGATGTTCAAAAAGATAATTCTCTTTTAAAGATTTTTGTAATTTCTTTTTTTGGTATGTTGCTTGTGTTTACTTTTTTAATAAAGTCATTTTCTCCAACTGTTGATACTTCTATTGGTGATTATAAAGTGGAAGAACAAATGGACGAAAATATTGCTGATGAAGCTAAAATAGTAGATAATAGGTTAGAAATGATTCAAAGTGAAGATCAGGGAAGAAGTTTTTCCGAGTTAATGGAAAAATCTGAGAATTCTGTGCAAGTTGAAAATAGAGATAATTCTCCGCAAGTAGAGTTAAATAAATCAGATGTAGTATCAGAAAATCCTGTAATAGCATCTGCTCAAACTCAAGAGGCTGAACCAATTTATAAAGTATATGTAGGAGCTTATACATCTGCAGAGCAGGCAAAAGTTGCAAAAGATATAATTGTAGAATCTGGAAATGGACTTAATCCAATAGTGAAGTGTATTGGCTCTAATAATTATACCTTGCAAGTTGGAATTTTTAAAAATAAAAAAAGTGCTGAAGCTCTGTTAATTACTGTACAGCAAAATCATTTGCCGGGAAGAATTGTCCAAGAATATTAAGCTTTGATAAAAAATCTTTACATCGTGAAATATTTTGATTATTTTTTACCATTTTATGGTAAAGTATAATAAGAAAATCCGTTGAGAGGAATTAAGTAAAAGGCTATCATAGATTAGTATAGGAGATATTTGATGTCTAATTATTTGACAAAAGAAGAGATAAGACAGTGGAGGAGTTCTTTAGAAAAAATTACATTGGAAGAATTTGCAGCAAGGCTTGGCAAAGAGGTTGAAGAAAGTAAACCTACTAACGATTTAATTGATATTGTAATGTCTAAAGGAACTACTGCTTCTTCTTCTACAAATAATGTTCCAAGTGAAGGTTTTTCGAAAATTGCTGAAAGAGCATTTAAAAGAGAACGTCAAATTTCTCATACGCCTTTTTCTATAAGTAAAAAAGATTTAGCTAATCAAAAAAGTAATAATGAGCTTCCTAAGAAGAAATCTAATAATGAAAGCTTAATTAATAATGTAAAAAAAGAAGATACATTATTGAATAAAGTAGAAGAAATTTCTTCAAAGAAGGAGTGTCAAATAGTATTAAAAAAATCATTAACAGATAGAGAGCAGTTAGTTTTTGATTATTTTATAAATAATATTGGTAAAACTGTATATGCTAAGGATTTAGCTAGTTTGTTAGAATTACCACGTGATTACGTATATAAATATATAAAGAATCTAAGAGCAAAAATTGAAGGCGACAAATTGAAAAATGTTGCCTCAGGTGGCTTTGTTCTAACAGAATAGTTATGAAAGTTGTTAATTTATTAGAATTTTTAAATAAATCAAAAGATTTATATACATTAGAATACTCACAGTGTAGTGATAAGCTTGTGAATTTTTTAGATGTTATGCTAGAAGATGAGCAGTTTACACAAAAACTTGACTTTGGGTTGATATTTATTGAACAAAAAACTTTTGATCAATATATGATAGTAGATGGAGTTAATAGGATTTTATCTCTATCTTTGCTACTTCATGCAATTTGTGAATGTTATAAGAAAACAACTCCTCAAAATGCAAAAGCTATTAAAACTATTAGGCAAAAATATTTAATAAGTGGTTCTAAACTAAAATTACACTTATTTGGAAAAGATGAAGTTATTTATAACAAGATTATAAATGGAGAACGTTTATCTGGTCATGAAAAAGCTACTCCAATGTTTTCGTTGCTTCATAGTTTTTGGACTCAGATAAAAAATGAAAATATACAAGCTTCGAAAATTTTCAATATGTTAAATAGGGTTTTTGTAACTGTTGTAGAAACTGATTCTGTGCCAAGTAGAGATTTGTATTATAAATTAAATATTAACAGAAATATCAGTCAGATATTATTGATTGATGATTATGTAAAACAAAATGCAGTAGAATCAACTTGGCAAAAAATAAAGAATAATTTTCATAATGAGAGTGATTTGATTTTATTTTTAAATGATTTCTTTATTACTAAATTTAATTATAAGAAATTTGATGAAAAAAGATTGTATGAAAATTTTGTGAATTATTTTGAGACTATGCTACAGTATTTTTCAGAAGATATAATAATCTCTAAATTGAAAAATGCTTCTAGATTGTATCATAATATGATTAGCGTTAATTTTCAAAATGAGGCTTTCAAACAAGCTTTTATAGATATCAAAAAATATTCAGGTGATGATACCTACCCTTATCTTTTAGATGTTTATCAAGATTATATTGATAATAATATTTCAGAATCGACATTTATTGAGATATTAAATACTGTTGTTGAATATCTTTCAAATAGAAAAAAATCTGGAAAAAGTGTTGAGTTTAATGAACTTATAGAATATTTAAATGCTTTTATAGCTTGCAAATAATTATCTTGTTGATATTGTTAATATTGGAAAATATATTAAAGTGATTTATTTTTATCAAGCTATACTTATATTATAGATGGAATTAAGTTAATAGTATGGAGGGAATATTATGGATAGTAATAACCATAATAGTAAGCTGTTGTATTTTAATCAAGAAACTTTTGGTGAGTTGTACGTATTAGATACTTTAATAAATATGACAAAGGAATCATGTCAGGATAGAGAATTTAGCGGGCAGTATTATGGGACCCCTCCTGAAATGAGCGCGAAATTAAGTGCGGAAAGGAATAATTATATAAATATGCTTACTCTTTTTTCTGAAAAAGTTTCAAATATAATGAATTTAAATTTGCGCTTAGAACAGGAGCTTTGTTTAAAGCAGAACCCCAACAATTGCAGCAGATAGGTAGCAACTTAATGTTCCGCAAATTAGGGCTCTAAGTCCAAGTCTAGCCAAATTTTTCTTTTGGTTTGGTGCTAATTCACCAATCCCACCAATTTGAATAGCTATTGAACCGAAGTTTCCAAAGCTACAAAGTGCAAAACTTGCAAGCATGAAACTTTTTGGATCAATTATATTGGCAACTTGGGTAAGATTTACATATGCGACCATTTCATTAAGTACAATTTTTGTTCCCATAAGTGCTCCTACGATAGAAGCATCTTTTAGAGGGACACCTATAATGAAAGCGAATATTGCAAATATTTTTCCTAATATTAATTTTAAAGATAAATGATTTAAAAATGCTAAGTGAGAACAACCTGGAACAAATTTATAAAGCATTAAGCCGAATGAACCTAAAACCCAATCAATGAAAGCTACAAGTGCTACAAGTGCTAGAATCATTGCTGTAACATTTATTGCAACTTTCATACCCTCGGAAGCTCCATTTGATATTGCTTCAAATACATTCGCAAATGTTCTTCGTTTTGATATTCTGATGTGGTCTCTAGTTTCTGGTTCACCAGTTTCTGGGTATACTATTTTTGCTAGAATCATTGCACCAGGTGCGGCCATTATTGATGATGCTAATATATAATGAGCAGGTATTCCCATTCCAATATAGATAGGCATAATAGCTCCTGATATGCAAGCCATACTCCCTGCCATAGAAGCTAATAATTCAGAGCGTGTTAATTTTTCCAAATAAGGCTTGATCATTATTTGAGCTAATATTTGACCTACAAAAGAACTTGCTACATTAGAAAGAGCTTCAGCACCTGATACATGCATAACTTTATTCATCGCTTTACCTAATATAGCTACTACTCTTTGCATTATTCCGTAGTAATACAAGATGTTAACAAGTACCATCATAAAAATATTTGTACAAATAAGTTGTACTGCAAAAATACTACTACTTTTACCAAATAGTTCCGCTAATCGAGTATTGTTTAAAAGAGGTCCAAAGACAAATAATCCCCCTTCAGTTGCAAACTCTAAAATCTTTTGGATAAATAGACCAATCATTAGAAACATCTTTTGTCCAATTGGAACTTTAAATATAAATACTGCAAATGCAATTTGTAGTAAAAATCCCATTCCTACAGTTTTATAATTAATAGCTTTTTTATTATTTGACATTGCAAATACTATTAAAAATATGACTAAAATTCCAATAAGCCCAATAAATCTTTCCATTAAAACTCCTTAAAAGCTGAATCTTGAATAAAACTATTATATCAAAAAATTATTTATAATAGCTAAATAGCTTCAATATAATTTACAATATCTTCTTGAGTGTTCATTTCTGTAGTGCAGACTAAAATTCTTTTATCATCAATTTTTATTCCGCCTAGAATATTATTTTCTTTTAGTTTATTTAAAAATTCATCAGCATTCTCAACTTCTATAACAAATTCATTAAAGAAATTTTTTGAGATTGTATTTATCCCTTTGCCTTTTAGCATTCTAGAAAGAGCATGAGCTAAATTAGCCGATATAATGCCTGTTTGTTTAAATCCTTTCTCTCCTAAAAGACTTAAATATAATGTTGCCATTAATGCTATTAAAGATTGATTAGAGCAAATGTTACTTGTTGCTTTTTCTCTTTTTATATGTTGTTCTCTAGTCTGAATAGTTAAAGTGAAGGCTTGGTTTCCTTCTTTGTCTACTGTTCTACCAACTAATCGTCCCGGCATTTGTCTCATGTATGTTTCTTTGCAAGCCATATATCCCGCATGTGGTCCGCCAAAACTCATTGGAATTCCGAGCGGTTGAATGTCTCCCACTACAATATCAGCTTCTATAGGAGGTTTTATAATGGATAAAGCTGATAAGTTAGCACAAACAATTAGTATAGTGTCTGTTTTTTTTATTTCATTAATTTCACCCCAGTAGTCAGGATATTGTACTAAAACACTGCAATAATCTCCTATGTTTTCCGGATAATTATCAAAAGTTTCATAATCAATGCCTTCTGCCCATAAATAGGTTTTAATAGTCTCAAAGTACTCAGGATTAAGCTTATTTGAAATTAAGACTTTATTCTTTTTTCCTTTTCCTATCCTATGTGACATTAAAATAGCTTCAGCGCATGCAGAAGCAGCATCATACATAGAAGCATTTGCGATATCCATACCCGTTAGACGTGATATCATTGTTTGATATTCATAAATAACCTGAAGAGTTCCTTGTGAAATTTCAGGTTGGTATGGAGTATATGCTGTAAGAAACTCAAATCTTTTAGCGATATAATCAATAGCTGCAGGAACAAATTTATTATATACCCCTCCGCCTATAAAGCAGGCATACTCGGTTTTATTTTTTTTAGCTAAAGTCTTTATCTTTTTTTGAACTTCTAACTCGCTCAATGGCTTATTTAACTTGAATTGTTCAATTTTTACAGGAATTTGTTTAAATAAATCATCCAATGAAGAAGCATAGTCTATAGCTTCTAGCATTTCTTTTCTTATTTCTTCAGTATGCGCTATAAAATTTTTCATTATTCAATTTCTTCTTTATAATCAGAGTAATCTAGTAAATCTGCAAATTCTATTTGATCAACAGATGATTCAATTTTTATAAACCATTTATTTTCATAATTTTCATCATTTAGAAGCTCAGGACTATTTACGATTTCTTCATTAATTTCAACAACTTTTCCTGATATAGGCATGTAAATTTCAGATGCAGCTTTAACTGATTCAATAGTTGCAAATGCTTCATTTTTATTAAATTCTGAATCTATTTCTGGCAATTCGATAAATACAATATCTCCAAGTTGTTCGATAGCATAATCAGTGATGCCTATTTCATATTTATCGCCTTGTTCAAGTACATATTCATGAGTTTTCGTGCATAACATACTTTCGTTCATTCAGTAATTCTCCTTATTATATTAATTATTCTTATTCCTTTTCATTACAAATGGACGTTTAACAATTTCAGCATTGTGTAATTTTTCTCTTATCATAATTTGAATTGTAGAGCCTACAGATAAATTGTCAAGATTTTTAATGTACCCCATGCCAATATTATCACCTCTTGTAGGTGAAATACCCCCACTTGTTACTTTTCCTATCTTATTGTTGTTATAGAAGATTTCATAACCGTGTCTTGCAATTGCACGATCAAGCATTTTAAATCCAATAAGTTTTTTTTCAATTCCTTTTTCTAGTTGCTGTTCTATAAAGTTCTTTCCATTATATTCTTCTATTTTGTCTTTAGGGATAGACCAAGATAGTCCAGCTTCTATAGGGGTGGTGTTTTAGTCTAAATCATTTCCATATAGATGTAAAGCAGCTTCTAATCTTAATGTGTCTCTTGCTCCTAGACCAATGGGTTGTATGCCATATTTTTTCCCACTTTCTAGTAATTTATCCCATAAATATTCAGAAAATTCATTTCTTACAAGTATTTCTACACCATCTTCGCCAGTATATCCTGTTCTTGAAATCCAAACGTTTACATTAAAAAGTTCATCTCTTTTGATTGTAAAAAATAATGGAAGATTTGTGATCCCAACATCTTCTAGCAATTTGCAAGCATTAGGCCCTTGTATTGCAAGTAATGAATAGTTATGTGACTCATTTATAATATCTACATTAAAGCCTGATTTGTTACGTACTAGCCAGTTTAAATCTTCATCAATTCTTGATGCGTTTGCAATTATTAAATATTTGTTTTCATCAATTTTATAAATTATTAAATCGTCAATAATACCGCCATTTTTATTTGTTAATTGACAATATACTGCCTTATATAAATTTAGTCTGTTTATATTTTGAGGAACAACTTTATTCAAAAAAGGAAGAGCATCTTCGCCTTTTACAATAACTTCTCCCATGTGAGACACGTCAAAAATCCCAATGCCATTCCTTACAGCTTTATGTTCTTCTATTATTGATGAATATTGTACAGGCATTTCCCAACCTGCAAAATCTACCATTTTTGCACCTAGTTCAATATGCTTATCATGAAGAAAAGTTTGCTTTGTCATATCCCCTCCAATATTCACATATTATTGTCTTAATAAATGTGAATGTTGTCAAGAGGTTCTTTAACTTAATTTTAGTATTTGTTTATATAAGTCTTTTATTTCATTAGACATATTTTTAGGTACAACTATTTTTATTTTTGCTTTTAAATCTCCATAACCATTTTTTGTTGGCAGACCAAGCTGTTTTAGTCTCAATGATTGTCCGCTTGATACTTCTTGAGGAATTTTTATGTTAATTTTGCCATGTAAAGTATCAATTTCTTTAGAACAGCCTAATACTGCTTCAGGTGGCGTAATTTCAATCTCTTTGATTAAATCACTGCCTTCAAATTCATATTCGCTATCTTTGAAGTGTATGGTTAAGTATAAATCACCTTTATGGCCTAATGTGTCTGATTTACCTTCTCCTTTAAGTCGAACTTTTTTACCTTCTTCTATTCCTTTAGGTAATTTAACTTTAACCGTTCTATTATTTGTTATAACGCCAGTACCACCGCAGTTAGGACAGTATCCATTTCCATTGCAGTGTGTGCATTTTTCAACATCTTTAAATGTTACGCTTATAGGTTTCCCCTCAAAGATTTCTTTAGCAGTTACATTTAGGTTTTTATTTATATCCAAATCTTCTTGGGGTTGTGTGTGTTTTTGTCTTGAGTGTGTAGTATTTCTTGCAGCTTGAGAAAAATCAAAGCCGCCAAAGCCATTACTGTTCATGTTTGCTCCACCTGACATCATATCGCCAAATAAAGAACTAAAGAAATCAGAGAAACCACTGCCACCGAAGTCAAAACTTTGTGCGCCACCTTGATTAAAGTTAAAATTGAAATTTTCAAACCCTGGAGGTGGGGTGTAATCAGCGCCTCCTTGCCAATTTGATCCTAAGCTGTCATATCTTTGACGTTTAGCTTTATCAGATAATACTTCATATGCTTCATTTATATCTTTGAATTTTTCTTCTGCTTCTTTTGTTTTATTGACATCAGGATGGTATTTACGAGCTAGTTTTCTATAAGCTGATTTTATAGCTGCATTGTCTGCGTCTCTTGATACACCTAATATTTCATAATAGTCTTTGTATTTCATATCATATCCTTTACTTTTTCTTTTATATTAATACAAAATTTCATAAATCTTAATATTTTTAATCTTTTTTTAATAGTATTATTTTGTGATAGAATACAATCAAAGAAGGAAGTATTGAAATATGGATATTAAAAAAATTTTGTTCAGGACAAATTCTATAGATGTAGAAAAAGCTCTCCCTGATGCTATAATAATGTGTTCAAAGGATGGTAAAATTCAATGGGTGAATGATATTGCTGCAGAAATTTTTGAGACTTCAAAAATGCATTTGTTAACTTCAAACATTTCTGATTTTATCGAAAATCCAATGAATTTAATCTCAAGTTATATAATTACGCACAGGCCGGTTATTACTAAGTTCATAGAAAAAGAAATTTACTTTGATATGACTGTAAAAGAAATAGATGAAGGTTATGTATTAGATTTTAGAGATGCAATAACTTCAGAATTAAATTTAAATTCTAATGAATCAAATGAAGAAGAGACGAATAGAGAAAAAAATAACTTTTTAATAAAGTTGGCGAATGATTTAAAGTCTCCTATTCAGTCTATTGTTGGTTTCTCACAAGCAATGGCTGATGGGCTAGGCGGAGAACTTAATGAGCAGCAAGAAAAATACATAAGAATAATTAATAAAAATTCGACAGAACTTATGTATTTTATGGCAAAATTACTAGAGTTATCAGAAACTGAATTAAATTCGGAAAATTTGGAAAACAAAGTCCTTGATATATTGAATTTGATAAATGCGACAGCTAAATATAATGAACAACTCTATAAAGATAAAGACATAAAAATATCTGTATCTGCTCAAGAAGGTTTAAAAAAGACTATATCTACAGATGAAAAAATTGTAAAAAATATAGTACAAAATATTTTGGAGGTAATTCTAAAATCTATAGATATGGGAGAAATAAGTATTGAGGTTTCAACTCCTAGTAAAGAGTTACTAACAGAAAAAGGACTATTAGATGGTAATTATACTCATATTACCTTGTCTTCTTCTGCAATGCTTTTATCAGAAAATGATTTAGAATATATTTTCGACCCATATAAAATTATAGATTCTACAAATAGAAAGAATGTCTTAAGAGCTATTGTATTAGCAAGTGTAAAAAATTGGGTACAAATTCTTGGAGGAATAATTTGGGTTGAGTCTCAAATTCTTAAGAGTACCTCTTTTAATGTGATTATTCCTTCTAATTAGGGTGTAGTAATATGAGTAGTGTTGTATTAAAAAATCTTGTAAAATCATATGATAACAAGAAAAATATAATAGATAACATTAATTTAGAAATAAACGATAAAGAGTTTATAGTACTAGTAGGTTCTTCAGGTTGTGGTAAATCTACGATTTTGAGACTTATATCTGGTCTTGAAGATATTACATCAGGTGAAATATTAATTGATAATAAAGTTGTAAATAATGAACATCCAAAAGATAGGGATATTGCATTTGTATTTCAAAGTTATGCTTTATATCCTCATATGAGTGTTTTTGATAACATTGCCTTTGGACTTAAAATGCGAAAGTATGATAAGGCATTTATACATAATAAAGTAATAGAAGTTGCAAAATCTTTAAATTTAGAAGATTTATTAGAAAGAAAACCTAAACAATTATCGGGAGGACAGAGACAAAGAGTTGCTTTAGGGCGCGCAATCGTTAGAAATCCAAAAGTGTTTTTAATGGATGAACCTCTTTCTAATTTAGATGCAAATTTGCGTGTTCAAATGAGATCTGAGATAAAGAAATTACATAAAAATCTGCAGACTACATTTATATATGTAACACATGATCAAACAGAAGCTTTGACTATGGGTGATAGAATTGTTGTATTGGATAAAGGTAAAATACAGCAAGTTGATACTCCTGAAAATATTTATAATAATCCGAATAATAAGTTTGTCGCTGGTTTTATTGGTCAAATGAATTTTGTTGACGTAGAAGTGAAAGATAAAAAGTTTGATATTAACGGTGTACAATTTGATAGTGAATTAAATATTGAAGGCGCTGTTACTATTGGAATTCGTGCAGAAAAAATGATTTCAGGTACAACTACTATAGTAGTTAAGCCAGAAATTGTTGAGATGACTGGAGGAGAGAAAATTGTTTATTTTTATTTAAATGGAAATAAATGTTCTGCTCGTATTCCAATAGATTATAAATTTGATGATAAATTAAATTTGTGCGTGTCAATTAGTGATATGTATTTTTTTGATGTTAATACTGGAGATATAATAAGAAGATGAAAATGAAAAAGAAATATAAAAAGCTTTCTGTTGTATTTTTATTTTTTGTAGTTTTTTGTGTATCAATATGTTTTATACCTATAAATGCAACTAAATTTATACCTATTATTGAGAAACAAGTAGCGAATGATTTAGGGGTAAATGTTCATATTGAGAAATTAATATTTCGTTTTGGCCCATCATTAAAAGTGAAAGCTCCAGTAATGCATGTAATGTATAAAGACGGACAAAAATTTAGTCAGTTTGATAACGTAAAATTTTTTATACCATGGTCATCACTATTTAAAGACGATGTAATAATTAAAAGAGTATATGCAGATAAATTTATTTTAAAAATATCTTCATCTGATAAATATTTGAATGAGCTTTTATCAAAAATGGGCGAAAAAAAATTTGAAGAAACTCCTGATTTAGACATAAAAGCATACAGTGTTAACTATTATGATAAATCTTTAAATAAAAATTTAAAATTTTCAGGCTCTAATTTTGATATAACAAAGATTATAAGTGTTAAAAATTATAAAGTCTCTACTATTGGCAATTTTTCAATAAATGATAAAAAATACATATCTTATGATATATCTATAACTCCTAATGTAAAAATGCCTGAAAATGTAGAGAAAAATCTTAATTATAAAGATATTATTTCACAAATTGAAAGTTTAGATTTTCATTCGGATATCATTGCCGATTTAAAGTTATATAACACTATCGATGGAGTAAATCAAATTTCTGGGTTGGTTAATGTTGATAATATTTCAGTTTTGGATCCTACACATAAATCTCCTAAGAGCTTTATATATTTAACATTTTTAGGTGATAAAATAGGAGTTCTATCTAATATATACGCTTCAAATGATAAAAAGATATATGTCGATGGAGTTATTAATAACTCTAAAAAATTTGGTTTAGATTTAAAAGTCAAATCAGATGAAATACAATTATCTGATATCTACCAAAAATTAAAATTAATTACAGATTTTTCAGATTTAAAGAATATTGATAGAATTTCAGGGTCATTAAAAGCGGATTTTAATATAAAAGGTGATGTTAATAAAGTTAAATCAGCAGGCTATTTAAAAATAAATAATGCTTCTATAAAAGCAAAAGGTATTGAAATAAATAAAATTAATTCAGATATAGATTTTTCAAATAATACAATCAGTATCGTTAATATGATTGGCTATGTAAAAAATTCCCCAATATTAGTAAAAGGTAAGATAGATAAAAATATTGATATAGAAGTATTAATGAATAAAGTTGAATTATCACATTTGTGTCCGATGTCTTTAGGAATTAAAAATGGAATAGTTTCTTTGGCCGCTAATATAAGTGGTACTTTTGATAATATTGTTCATAAAGAGAATATTCAGCTTGAAAATTTTAATGCTTCACTAAAAAAGTACGATTTAAAGTTTAATTCTTTAAAAATAGATACGAATAAAAATAATATTGCATATGTTAATAATATATCTATAAAAACTCCAAACATTGAATTAATCAAGATGCCTGTACTAAAGTTAAACGTTGAAAGAGATACTATAAAAGTTCCTGATACAAATATCTTTATGGCAAATTCAAAACTTACTGCTAAAGCTGAAATATCCAATTTTAGTACCAAAGATGTAACATTTAACGTAAGTTTTGATGGTTTTATAAATTCAAGAGATATAAAGGGGTTAAATGCTATTTCTAACATATATCCTATAAAAGCTAGATTTAATGGAAATCGAGAAGTTCAAAATATAGGAATGCAGTTGCTATTTGAAAAATCTTCTTTATTTGATGAGCCTTCTCTTATTAATTTTGTAGCAAAAATAGAAAATAATAATCTGAAAATTGATGATTTAAGTGTTCTATCATACAATGGAAGATTTTTTGGAGATATAAAACCTAATTTGAAAGCTCAAAGAAAGATCCTTTTAACAGGGAATATTGAAGAACTATTTACGAGACCAATATTTAAGAATGTTAGATTGTTTATTCCTCAACAATTAAATATTACTCTAGGCGATACAATAGCTCAAATTAAAGGAGATTTATTCTTAAATGGAAAAGTTAATTCTCCTGAAATAATTGGTCAACTGTCAGTTCAAAATTTAATTAATCAATTTTTACAATTAAATGTTGGTAATATGACGGTAGATTTTAATAAAAATGTGGCAATCATTAATGCCCCAGCTTTAAAAATAGCAGATTCATTTATGAGTGTAAATTCGGTATTATCTACTGATTTTACTAAAGGAGTGCTAGTTAAAAATACTACTGTTAAATCAAAATATATAAATACGGATACTTTCCTAATGTATAAAGACAATCCTATTGTAAAGTCTGTACCTATAACAATAAATAATGGAAAGTTTTATTCAGAGAAAGCAACTTTATCTATTTATAATTCTCCACTTTATTTATCTGCAGTAAATGCTGATTTTGAGATGAAAGATAATTTATTAATGGTAAGAAACATCTCTTCTGAAATATTTAATGGTAAAATTGCAGGAAGTCTTGATTTTAATTTAAAAGATGAAAACTTTAAATCTGTATTGCAAGCTAGAAGCGTTAGTGCTGCACCAATTTTTGATATTATCGCAATTAAAAAAGATACTGTAAGCGGTATTATGGATTTTGATACTACAATGCAAGGTAATCTAGCTTCTAAATCTTCTTTAGATGGCAATATAAAATTTATTGTTCATAATGGTAGAATGGGCACTTTGGGTAAATTAGAACATTTATTATATGCGCAAAATGTAGTAGCTGATAATATGTTAAGAACATCTTTAAGTGTTGTAACTAAGGCTATAACGTTGAAAGATACAGGGTTGTTTAAATACTTAAGAGGTGATATAAAGTTAAAATCCGGAATTGCACATATAAATATGTTACAGTCTCAAGGTCCATTAATGAGTCTCTTTATTAAAGGTTCATATAATACTATAACTGATTATGGAAAGCTGCAAGTCTTAGGAAGGTTGTCAGATGAGGTTATATCTGGTCTAGGTGCTTTTGGCGAGTTTTCTTGGAATAAGCTTCTTGTAATGCTTACAGGACAGGATTCAAAATATAATATATTGCCCGAAGATTTTGATTTGTTACCACAATTACCAATGAAAAATACAAAAGAATTTAGAAGTATAATAAATGGACCTGTTGAAAGTCCAAGTTCAGTAATTCAATTTAATTGGATTTCATATTCTCAAAAATCGATGAGACAGGCTGATGTGCCGATGTCTAATGTGAAAATTCCTGATTTTATTGATAAATTACCATACTAGTATAAATTATTTTGAATTTAATGCATTTATAGTATATATAAAAGTTGTATTTTAATATTAACTTATTTATAATATTAGATATGGATTTAATTAAATCAGGGCAAAAAATTAGCATATATTTTCAAAAAGGTGAAAATCTTGTTGAGATTTCATGCCTAATAACGAAAGCTTATGAAGATCGAATAGTTGTAGAATTACCACAATATTTTATGCGCTATATCGAATTTTTAAATGTTGGGCAGCGTTTAACTGTTAAAGTTTTTTCTAAGATAGGGACTGTTGATTTTAATACTATTATAATATCTTCTCCGCTTGAAGATGATTTTATGATTGAATATGATAGAAATGCTATAAAATTAACACCTACATCTGAAATTCCTTCAGTAGAAGCTATAGAGAGTTTAAATATAAAGTTACCAGATTCAAATATTTTAAGAGAAAAAACTTTTGTATTATCTACTGAATATATAAAATTTTATAGCGATTATTCTTTTAAAGTTAATGATACATTTGAAGGAGAACTTATTTTACCGAAAAATTATGGTATAATTAATTTTACAGGTACTGTAACTGAAGTAGATCCTGTATATGATAATGAATTTACAGCTAGTTATTCTAATATGATTGAAGAAGACAGACAGGCTTTACTTTATTATATGTATTTATATAGCAATAATTCTGACTAGGAAGAAGTATGATGAAAAAAACAATTGATGAAAATAGCACAGTTACAAATAGTAAATCAAGAAATAAGATGTATGATCAAATAGAGCGTTGTAGGATTGATTTACAAAAAGACCCTACAAATCCTAATTTGCACATAAGGTTAGGAGATCTTTATTTGATGTGGCATTTGGATATTTTTAATGCTTGTCAATATATAGATGAAGCAATTACTGAATACCAGTTAGCTATGGAATCTTTAATCGATTCTTGTGAAATATATTATAAGCTAGGTGTTGCTTTTTACTATAAAGGAGATTTAGATAAAGCTATAAACTATCTTACATTAGCATTAGAGAAGAAAAATAATTATTATGATGCTTATTATATGCTAGCTGAAACTTTTGTTAAGAAAGCTCATTTTACAGATGCAATTGATGCTGCAGAAGCAGCTGTTTACTGTTCTAAATTGTCATCTTCTAGTGCGCATTATTTATTATATAAACTTTATGATGCAGCATCTTTTAAGAATTTTAATACTAAATTTAAAGCTTTTAAAGAAAAGATGTTAGCTTTCTTATTACTACCATTTGATAAGCTAGCTTGTAAAAATATTGCTAAGAATATATTCTATTTTAGATTTATGCCACTATTTTTAAAAGGCTTTTATGCTATTCAAGTAAAAGATTATGGTAAAGCTATAGAATTATATAAAAATGCAATTGAAACAGCGCCAGGTTTTGCTCCATTATACTGCGTGCTTGGTGATATTTATTTATCTACAGGTTATTTTGAAGATGCAATCACAGAATATAAAATGGCTATTTGGTTAGATTCTTTTAATATCGCCGCTTATCGTCATTTATGTAGAGCATATGAAGAACAGGGTGACTATAATCAAGCTATCGAAATTTATAATAAGCTTATCGCTATGGCACCTAATATCCCTGATTTATACTCAAATCTTGCTAATATATATTATATTAAGGGGGATTTCGACTCTGCAATTTCAAATTATCAAACAGCGATTACTCTAAATCCTAATAAATCTTGGACTAGTGTTATAGCACAGACAATGGGGTTTGTTTATCAAGAAAATAAATCTGATCCGGATGCTGCTATATCTGCATATCAGACAGCATATGTACTAACACCTGAAGATATTGATATCTACGTAAATTTAGGAAGTGCTTTTTATGACAAAGAAGATTATGCAAATGCTCTTGCAGTATATCGTCAAGCATTAGAACTACAGCCTCATAATCCTAAAATTCATTGTAACTTAGGATTCTTATACTGGGGTAAGGGTGATACTGAGGAAGCTATTAAATCATATGAATTAGCAATCAAGTATAATCCAAATTATGATATAGCATATAATAATTTAGGAGTTATATATTTAGATGATTTAGGTAGAGTTAATAAATCTATAGAATTATTTAAAAAAGCTGTAGAAGCTAATCCTAATTACGCATTAGCTCATTTTAATTTAGCTAGAGCAACTTCTATTGTAGGAGATAAAGTAGAAGCAGCTAAATTATATCAAATGGCTCAAGATATAAATAAAATAACTCAAGAAATAGACCCTAGAGACATTGCTGATAAAATTAGTGAGTTATTTGAATCTTAAATTTTTTCATATTATAATGTATAAATATCGGAATTAAATTATGTTAGAAGATGATACAACAGGGTTTTCCCATTTAATAGAGAAGGAACTAGCTTCCTCTGATAAAATATTAAAGCCTGATTTCAACCAAAAGACAGGGCGAGAATTACTTGCGTTTTACTTGCAATCTAAATTTAAGCAAGTATTAGCATATGATGCAAAAGCTGCCGAGCCCATTTTTGTAGAGGTTCGGTATGATTTTATTCAGAAGTTTTCTAGACGTTTGATTCAAAATCCTTCAAAAAGAATTATGATAGGGATTACAGGTGAGTCCGCATCTGGAAAGTCTACTATTTGTAAAGAAATTCAAAATGTAATTTCGCGTTTTAATATGCCTGTTACAATTCTAACTACAGATAATTATTTCAATGATATTTCGGAATTAATAAAAGAATATGGGACTTTTGATAACTTAAGAGATAATGGTTATGATGTGGATTCTCCAAATAGTTTTCAATTGGATGTTCTGAATGAAGATTTAAATAAAATTTCGCAAGGAGAGGATATTTATTCTCCAGAATATCTTTTGAATGGAACGGGAGTTTCTGTTCCAAAAGCCAAATTTGTACCTTCAAATAAGATTGTAGTTGTAGAGGGTATGGCATCAATGTTTGGTGATAATAAAGATATTTTTGATATAAAAGTCTATGTTGAGACTGATATAGAACTAAGAAAAGAAAGATTTTTGACTCGTGCTTATACTGAGCGTAATCAAGATTTAGAGAATGCTAAAAAGCACTGGGAATATATTCTTGGTGCTGGTGAGAAGTATGTAAAACCATATAGAGCAGATGCTGATATAATAATTAATGGTGATACAAATTTAGCTTATTTCTCGCAAATACTAGAATATATTCATACAATAACTAATAATTTCGAAGGTTAATTATTGTTTTTTGCTATATATTTTGCAAGTCCTTCGCCCATTGAAAAGCAGGATGGAATTATTCTAAGAGCAGCTTGTGCTTCAAAATCTGCAGAAATACACCGACCTATTACAAATAGATTATCATTTACTATCAAAGATTCAATAGGTAGCTGATATTCTTGATAGACTTTTTCGAGTGTAGAACTATCTTTTTTGTTAGAATGAACATCTATTGGATAATTAGAAATAACAACAGGATTTTTAAATTTCTTACCACTTCTTAAATCCTCAGCGGTGTATACATATTTACCTTTAACTCTATTAGAAACCCTTACTCCTAGTGAGTTTGCGATCGCTGAAATATATGCTTTTTCAAAGCCTTTTAAGTATCTTTTGCAGAAGTTCGAGAGTCTTAATATAGCCGCACGGCCTTCTATATAAGGGTTTTTAGTACTATTTACAAGTCTTGGACAGTTGAATGCAATAGAGTCAGGGGTTCCAGCTACTGAAAATATCTGGAAATAGTTAGAATCACTTTCTGTAATTACTCCATCGGCTATAGCTTGCTTAAATAAAGGTTTTAAAGCCCAATTAGCATTACTATCCCAAGTATATGCAGTTGACAGGTAAATATTTCCATTAATTTCACAACTAGTTGTAACATTTCTATCTTTATCAAACTCCATTATCCATTGAGAAAATTCTGGAATATTTATACCAGACATTATAAATCTTAAATTTGTTGGTTGTAATTTTTTTTCTAAAAATTCGCAATTTAATTTTTCACAAATTTTTGCATCGCCGGTTGCGTCTACAACATATTTCGTATCGATACGTGTCAATAACGTTTTAGGAAAAAAGGATTTATTATTATCCTCTATCGTTACGATATATGATAATAACTTGTTGTCAATTTCTTTTAAATTTGATTCGAAATAAATCTCAACTCCGACATCTGTTAGCATTTTATCAAGTATTATTTTAGTAAGTTCAGGATTAAACCAGCCAATATTGCCATCTTGGTATGTAATTGCACCGCCGATTTTAAATAATTCATTATAAAGAGTATTGTAAAATTCGGTATTAATTGCATTATTAGAGCTTTTCATAGCCGGAATAACTAAAGATGAAGTAATTGTACCGCCCAAAAAAGAGTTTTTTTCTACAAGAAGAACTTTTAATCCTAACTTTGCTGCAATGTATGCACAAGCACAACCAGCAGTACCACCGCCAGCTATTACTATGTCAAATTTATCCATTATTATTACCCCTAATTTTTATGTATCTTGAAGAGCTCATAAGATCACTATGTTTAAATTCATATTCTCTTAATTCTAGTATATCCTTTTTATCAAAAGATAAATTCGGATCATGATATGGAATACCAGCTTTTGTATTACAAAGTCCTATTTCATATGTGCTAAGCGGGTATTTAATTTTTGATTTATCTTTAGATGCCACAGTCCCAATAAATTTATTTAATTTTTTATTATAAATTTTTCCTACATAGAATTTGTTTTCTAATAATGTATTGCGTATCTGAACGGAATTTGAATATGTCAATAATAGGCCAGTTGGCGAAATCCGTTTATATAGTTCGGCAATAAATTCTACAGACCAAAGTTGAGGAGCTTTGTTGTATGTAAAGGCGTCTAGGAATATGCAGTCATATTCCTTATCTAATGCTAAAATACTCTTTCGAGCATCGTTTATATAAAAATTAAGCTTAATAAGCTCCTGAGTGGCCCTAAAATCGATTTTTTTATATCGTCTCGATAAGTAGTCATAATATATATTATGTAAGAAGGTCGATAAATCGTACTTAGATGACTTATTATATCCATATTTTTGATTAAACAAAGCATATTTTATAAGAGATTTATCAAAAAATCTTCGATTTTTACCTTTAATTAGATTTTCTTTTATATTCTCGTCAGGAAAATTTTCACCATATAATTCATATAATGCATTTATTAAATAATAATTAACAAAAGGATGTATTTTATATTCTTTATCTATATGCATCTTCTGGAATTTAAGATTTAATAAATCTTTTATCTCTTGTCTATTTTTTGGAGAATATCTAGAAGCTATGTTTACAAATAAATCTCTTAATTTATAGTAAGAATCAAAGCTATTGAAAATTTCAGGCACAAAATAAGAATAATATTCTTGTGGAGTCTTTATTGTTTTAAAAAATGGAGATAAATTTACAAGTTCTTCATTTATTTCTAAGCAATCAATAAGTAATTTTTTATTATCATCTAACGAATCGATAGAGTATGATAATAGCTTTTTTATTTTAAATATTTTATAGGTATGTTTCGATACGATATGTAATAGCTTTATAAAAAATTTTTCTATTAAATTTTTTTTTCTAATTTTATTTTTTTCAATAAAAAAACTCATTAAAGCTTTTGTATTATATCCTATACCATAACAAATATCTAAAACTTTTATTTCTTTTTTATTTATGCTCTCTAATTCTGATGGTATAACAAATTTTTCCCAAGCTTCAGTAAGTGCACCATATTTAGAATGGAATACATCTTTATCTGCATAAGAGTATAGCCCTATTGAGCCATCCTCTGTATAATATGGTTCATAATCCCTCATAAGTATTATTATATCAGGATTATAGACTTCCTGCAATTATATTTTTGACTTTTTATGTTACAAAAGTATATAATATTGTATATTGAGAGGATTGGCGTATGAAAAGATTACTTACACTAGCTATAATGCTTGTTATTAGCGGGATACAATCTATTGCAAAAGATTATATTGAAGTTCCTGCAAATGTTAAATTACCAGCAAAGTACACTCAGCAGTATATAGATAGCATTTCAGATGAATATAAAGAAATTTCTAATGAACAGCTTTTTCATGTTGCATTAGACATGCTAAAAGACACTTCAGGAGAGTTCTCAAGGAAGGCTTTGCTAGGGTATAATATTACTCAAAAGCCTGTAAAGGTAATGTTTAAAGATCTTTCCGAAATAAATGAAGCTTATTCTTCTTTTGATGCTGTAGGTTGGAAAAAGCGTGGAAGATTATATGTTTATATAAATCCTAAGCATGAATATGCTCCTCCAGGAGCTTTAGCTGCTCTACTAGCGCATGAAGCTTTACACCAAGATGAATATAATTCTTTAAGTGAAGAGACATATGCTTGGACAATGGAAGCTATAGTCTGGAATGAAATTTTAAAGCGTTATCCGGAATCAAACAATCTAGAGTCTGCTCTTGTTACCAGAGAAAATATATTAAAGCAATTATTAGAAAAAGGAAATCATACTAATAAATATATAAAGAAAACTGTATATGCGAATGATGGATACAAAAATCTGCCTTTAACATCGCCTGGTTTTAATAATCAATAATGAATTATAATAATCTAATTGGATAAATCTTCGGATATTGATAATAAATTATCCTTGATGTTAAATTATTGTATGAAGAAGAAACCTTTATTAATATTTGTATTGTCTGTTTTAATTTTGGTAATATTTAACAAGGTATTTTTGTCAACTTTTACCAAGACAAACGCTTTCTTTGCTAAACAATCATTTGTTAATAGCGAGGTTATTTCTTCGCAAAAATTATTTGATAAGACTTGGAAAATTATTGCCAAAGAGTATTATGAGCCAACTCTAAATCATCAAAATTGGCAAAGATGGAAAAATCGATATCAAGGGAAAATAAAAACTGATGATGATGCTAAAGTTGCAATTGATACAATGATTGCAAGCTTAGATGAGCCATATACTCGTTTTATGAATAAAAAAGATTTCGAAGATTTAACTACATCAATCACATCAAAAATTTATGGAATAGGCGTAAATATATACTCTAATGCGGGAAAAATTGAGATTTTTAATGTTATTCCAGCAACTCCAGCTGATTTTGCGCAACTTAAACAGGGTGATATTATTACAGCAGTAAATGGTAAAGAAATAAATGGCATGAATGTTTCTGATGTGGCTACTCTTGTAAGAGGTCCAGAAAATAGTGTTGTAGAATTAACTATTTTAAGAAAAGATAAAAAATTTACTAAAAAGATTAAAAGAAAAGAAATTAAAATAAAAACCGTCAAAAGCTCTATTATTGACAATCACATTGGTTATATACAAATTTTAAGTTTTATGAGTGGAACTACTCCAAATGAATTTGTAGAAGCATTAGAGAATACGCAAAATACTGATTCATTAATATTAGATCTTAGAGGGAATACTGGCGGGTTGCTTGATAATGCGGTTTTTATTGCTGATATGTTTATAAATAACGGAACAATAGTTGATATAATTTATAGAAATGGCTATAAAAAATCAATAAAAGCACAAGATGAGCACTTATTAATGAATAAACCTCTTGTTGTGCTAGTAAATGGTGCAAGTGCTAGTGCAAGCGAAATTTTATCAGGAGCGCTAAAAGATTATCATAGAGCAACACTAGTAGGAAGAAAGACATTTGGAAAAGGCTTAGTGCAAAAAGTGGTTCCTCTGCCTAATCAAACTGGCGTTAATATTACAATTGCGAGATATTTAACACCTAAAGGCACTGATATTAATAAACTTGGAATAAAACCCGATGTAGAAATCGGGAATGAGTTTGATTTCTTTATTGATAATAAAAAAGACGTTCAACTAGAAAAGGCGAAAGACATATTAAATAATGAAACAAGAATTAGAAAAGCTGAGAAATAAGGGACAATTACGAAGAATTCCTAATATAGAATCAAAATCCGATGGTAAAATCGTTATAGATGGAAATGAATATATAAATTTTGCTTCTAATGATTATTTAGGTATTAGTACAAAATATGATTTAGAAAAAGAATTCTTAAATAATACTCATAGTGCGCTTTCGACTGCTTCTGCAAGACTTTTAAGCGGATCTTCTCCTGAATATAATAATTTAGAAAAGACTGTTGCGAATATTTTTAATAAAGAAGCAGCCTTGATATTTAATACAGGATATCAATGTAATTTAGGTGTAATTTCAGCAATTATTGGTAAGAGCGATGTTGTATTCTCTGATAAACTAAATCATGCAAGTATAATTGATGGAATGCAGCTTTCAAAAGGGGATTTTTATCGTTATAAGCACTTTGATTATGAAAATTTGGAGAAACTGCTAAAAGAAAAAAGATCACTTTATAATAAAGCACTAATAGTTTCAGAATCAATATTTAGCATGGACGGTGATATTGCAGATATTGATAGATTAATAGAACTCAAAGAAAAATATGATTGTATGCTTATGATCGATGAGGCTCACGCTTTTGCTTGTGCTGGAAGCACTCTAGGAGGAATTTCTTATAATAAGAATGTCGATATAATAACTGCTACATTTGGAAAAGCTATAGGTTCATTCGGAGCTTTTTGCGTATCAAGCGAAGAAATTATTACTTATTTGATTAATAAGGCTCGCTCTTTTATTTTTTCAACTTCAATACCTCCTTTGAATATAGCTTGGTCTAATTGGTTATTAACCGATAAAAGAGAGTATTTATTAGCCCAAAAAGCTAAGTTGGAGAAACTTGTAGAGGATGTCCATTATATGCTAAATAGCCAGGGAATAAGTACAGTATCTGATTCTCATATAATACCTATTGTTATAGGCTCTAATGAAGATACTATAAAAGTTTCTGAAAGATTAAAAGCGGAGGGTTTTTATATTCCAGCAATAAGACCGCCAACTGTTCCAGAAGGTTCTTCAAGACTTAGAATTTCACTTACAGCAGATAGCAAATTAGATGACTTTAAAAGAGTATTGGAGCTTATTTAAAAAGTTCTCTAGCCTTTATTCTAATTTCATTATCAAGTTCAAAAATGTCATCTAGACTAGGATTTTTAATAACTACATGCTTTTGCATCATTTTTTCAACTGAATCAATAATATCAAAAAGTTTAATCTCACCTTTTAAAAATGCAAATACAGCTTCTTCATTTGCAGCATTTAAGCACACTGAAGCTGTCCCACCTATTTTACCGGCATTGTAAGCCAATTTTAAAGCTTTAAATTTGTTCCAATCAGGAGCTTCAAAATCTAGACGTGCTATTTCTGAAAAACTAAAACTTTTTGATTTAATCCCCTCAATTCTATTCGGATAAGTAATTGCATATTGAATAGGAATGTGCATACTAGGTAAGCCAAGTTGGGCAATTACACTACCATCTTTATATTCAACAGCCGAATGAACAATACTTTGAGGGTGTACAACGACATCTATTTGATCATATGACATGTTAAATAAATGATGAGCTTCTATTACTTCTAGACCCTTATTCATTAAAGTAGCGCTATCAACAGTTATCTTTTTCCCCATATTCCAACGAGGATGAGCTAGAGCTTGCTCCACAGTCGCATTTTTCATTTCATCAATAGTTTTTCTTAAAAAAGGACCTCCTGATGCAGTTATAATTAATTTATCTACTTGGGATAAATCTTTTATACACTGGTGTATAGCAGAGTGTTCGCTATCTACAGGCAGAATATTTACACCCTTAGACTTAGCAAGAGGCATAACTATATCGCCTGCCATTACGAGTGTTTCTTTATTTGCTAATGCTATATTAATGCCATTATTAATGGCTGTAATTGTTGGTCTAAGCCCAATACGTCCAGATACAGCTACAAGTATTATATCATTTTCTTTATTAGAACAGATCTCTTCCATGCTAACGTATTTAGCACCTTCAATAGCATTTTTATCAGCTGCATAAGCATATCTAGGTTTAAATTTTTTTATTTGCTCATTTAATAATTCTGTATTATTACCAGCTGCTAGCGCAACTACTTCAAAACAATCTCCAAGTTTTTCTAATACTTCAAGAGCTTGTCTTCCTATTGAACCAGTTGAACCTAAAATGCTTATTTTTTTTCTCATTTTATAAATATCTCCACTAATCTATTCTTAAATTCAAATAATCTTTTAATGCTTTATCCCAATTCCTGCAGGATTTATTATCTCCTAATACACTGAATTTTGGACGTTTAGCAGGAAGTTTAAATTCCTTAGAGCTACATGGAACAAGATTTACTTTTATTCCTAGTTGTTTAAATATTTCTTTTGCAAAATCATATCTAGAAGTAGAATTATTACCACAAGCATGGTAAATGCCATATGGCTCGTTAAGAATATCAATAATTGCATTAGAAAGATCAACAGTCCAAGTTGGACAACCAATTTCATCATTAACGACAAGAATTTTTTCTTTATCTTTTAAGGAAATTATTTTTTCTACAAAATTATTACCATGATGACCATATAACCAGCTTGTTCTGACTATGTAATATTTTTTACAATATTTTCTTACAGCTTCTTCTCCTAAGTACTTAGTTTTTCCATAATTATTAATAGGCTTAGGGATATCACTCGGCAAGTATGGAGAATTTTTTGTACCATCAAAAACATAATCTGTCGATATATATACTAAAGAAGCTTCTATTTGCTTGGCTGCTTTTGCAACAATTTCAGACCCTGTAACATTAACAGCATATGCATCACTATAATTAGATTCTGCTAAATCAACATTAGTATAAGCAGCACAATGAATTATTATATTAGGTCGTTTCTCAAGAATAAATATTTCTGTAGCTTTACTATCTGTAATATTAAGAATATTTTTATTTGTTTCAATCACCTCATATCCATTATCCTCTAATATTGGACATAAGTCTTGACCTAACATTCCATTTGCGCCAGTTACTAAAACTCTCATAAATATTTACCTATATCAACATTAATATTATATCTTAAACATAATATATAAAACTGAAGTTTTAGCTAAAAATCAAAATAAAAAATAAAAATTGCGCTTGGCGCGATTCGAACGCGCGACCTATCCCTTAAAAGGGGAGTGCTCTACCTGCTGAGCTACAAGCGCAAATTTATAAAAATTTGTATTTAACTATTTACTTTTCAATAAACCTATCATACTTCGGCTTGTGGACTAACCACAAGATTTATATTATCAAGAACATTTTTTACTGTCAAGAGTTTTATTTTGTGAAATTTCTTTTACAATATCTTTTATTTCATTTGAAATATCTGAAGGGTCACTAATATTAGATTTAACAAGTTTTGCAAAATCAGCTTTTTTAAATTCATGTAAGCCTTTTTGTTTAAAAATATTCTCTAAGTTTTCCACCTCTGATAAATTATCATATAAATCAGCTTCTGTTATAGAAGAAAAATTCTTAAAGTGATTGTTTACTGATTTTACAATTAAAGACTTTGGTAATAAATCTTCGAATTCTCCACAAGAAACTAAATGTATTTTATCTATTTCTCTTAGCTTAGGAAGAATCTGCTTAATATTTTCTTCGGCATCTTTATCAAGCAATAAAAATATAGGAATTTTTAATTCTTCAATTAGTTTATAATACATTTTTACAACTTGATTTTTTCCTCCTGCTGGAATTATTTGAATCCCTTTTTGGTAAAAATCGTAGTCTAAGTATTTTGAAAAAGCCGGAAGTAGAATTTCTTCCGTTATACCCTCCACTAATAGTACTTTTTCTATAGGATACTTTAGATAATATTTATCTCTATATTCTATTTGATTTGAATTAATTGCTAAGCTTTTAAGCCATTTTAAATTTACTACACAATCATTATCTATCAATTTTAAAGCAGATAAATAATCAAATTTATTATTTAGTAATTCATGAGTGTCACTATCATTTTTAAATATAGAATTTTCATATTCAGCTAATTTACGATTTATGGAGTAATCTCCAAAATGAGTATCAAAAGAATTGTTAAAGATTTCTTCTGCGAGATTCTTAATTTGTACAGTGCTTAGTGAATATAAATCATTTTTTTTATATTTTGGCTCTATTAGCCCAGAAATAATTATGTCAAAAAATACTCTTAAGTATTTTTCTTTTGTTTGCTTAAACCTAGTTAGTCTATCAATTGATATAATTATTTGTTCTTTTGATAATTTTCTATACTTCATTATATTTATTATAGTATTAATGTAAATATTTGTAAAAAAATATATAAATAAATAATGTAAACTTTTGTAACAATATTTTCATTTATCTGCAATTAAACCTTATAAATATACTTTATATATATAAGAGTATAAAAAATATGAGGCAGTAGACAAAAATGGCTTTCTTGTTATTATTACATGAAAAAATGAGGCTGCAACGTAACTACAACAAAATGAAGTTACGTAGCTCTCGTCTTGCCAATCGTAAGACAAGAATAGCTGATAATATTACTAAAGTACAGAAAATGTACTCTAATAAGATGACTCAACTTGAGCAGTCTACTAAGATGCTTCAAAACCAATTCACAATGGGTATCCAAAATGCATTCGGTTTAGGTACTCAAAATCAAATGTTCAATCCAATGAACATGAGTGGATATGGTATTACATCATTTGTTGCTAACCGAATGGCTGCAATACTTGAAACTTGTCCAGGTATTCCTAATAAAGATGGAGGATATGATAGCATACCAGGAGGTATGGATAGTAATACTTATCAACAAATGCTACAAGCATACATGTCTAATTCATTACAACCACAATACAAAAAAGATGCTGATGGTAAAGTTGATACCTCAAATTTACTTGGATATGGACCAGATGCCGATCATTTGTTTACAAAAGAACAACATCAAGTCTTCATGCAAGCGATGTCAATGGCACAACAACAACAATCACAAGCTCAAATGATGTGTCAGCAAATGTCATCAAATTATCAAATGAATATATCAGTTTGGTTAGATGCACAAAAAGCTCAAATCGAAGCAGAACAGGATGCAGCTTTAGCTCCATTAGAAGCAGAACAAACAGATATCGATTTAGAACAAGCTGGATTAGAAACACAAATGGCAGATGCAAAAGCAAGACTAGACAGTTTAAAACAAGCTTGCAGCGAAGGTATCAAAGAATCCGCACCAACATTTGGTTTAGGTTAATAATAATTATAATAATTGACGACGCCCACTTAAATGTGGGCGTTTTTGTTTATTTTAAACTTCTAAAGGTTGATCCAGCGAACGGATTGAAATATCAACTTTGTCATTAAACAACTGTGACATATGGTTTACTAAATCATTAGTTGAATTTACCCAAAAAATAGGTGATGTAAGTATTTTAGTAGAATATCCATCAACTGGAGGTAATTTAAACATAACAGGATCATCTCCATGATGTTTTGCAAGAACATTTTTTATTCCACATAATTCTTCATACTTAACTTCTTTTTTTAAGCTTACTGTTACTATATTTGAATTTTCAACCGATTTAACATTCTCTATTAAAAGACTTATTTGGTCTTCACCTCTATGCTGAACTTTACCTGTAATAACAACTTTATTATCTTGTACTAAAATATCAGCATATTCTTGTAATTTTCTATGGAAGCATACTCCGTCTACTTTTCCTGTTAAATCCTCAATTGTAACAAATCTCAAAAATTTAGATGGATCTTTTTTTGTTGGGATTTGTCTTGTAGCTGTAATTAGCCCACAAATAGTAACCTCTTCCTCTTCTTTAACTTCTGCCAGTTCTGAAATTCTATGAGTCATAAGAAATTGCAATTTATCTCTTATAGAAAACAATGGATGAGATGTGACATAAAATCCTAAAAATTCTTTTTCATACATCTGAATTTCTTTATCAGTATACTCAGCATCGCTTCCTATTAATTGATATTGAACATTCTCAAACTCATTATCATCTCCTAAAGAAGCAAATAAACTCACTTGCCCCATAGCTCTATCTTTTGCTTCTTTTGATGTTACATCTAAAATATGCTCAATATTATCAAATAATTGCTTTCTACTTTTTTCTATATTAGCAAAAGCACCTGCTTTTATAAGCCCTTCAAGTGATTTTTTGTTAACAAATTTAGCATCTACTCGCTTACAAAAGTCAAAAATACTTTTAAATTCACCGTTTTCTTCTCTTTCCTTTATAATCGCTTCAACTACAGGCTCTCCAACTTGCTTAATTGCAGCTAAGCCAAATCTTATATTATCGCCATCAGGTGCATATTCTAAGAATGAATGATTAATATCTGGCGGAAGAACTTTTATACCGTATTTTTGAGCTTCTTCTATATATAATTGAGTTTGGTCTTTATTATCAGAAACACTTGATAATAAAGCTGATAGGTATTCAACAGGATAATGACATTTCAAATATGCAGTTTGATATGCGACAAAAGCATAAGCCGCTGAATGCGAACGGTTAAAGCAATAAGATGCAAAAGCTTCTATTTGTTCGAATAATGTAGTAGCATCTTCAGGTTTCATATCATGTCGAGTTGAAGCAAGTTCAATAAATTTTCCTTTTTGCTTCTGCATTTCCTCGACTTTTTTCTTACCCATCATACGACGAACAATATCTGCTTCTCCCAATGAATAGTCCGCTAAAGCTTGGAATACCTGCATAATTTGCTCTTGATAAACAATTGTTCCATATGTATCTTTTAAAATAGGCTCTAAAAGAGGGTGAGCATATGTAACTTTTTTTATCCCATGCTTTCTATCAACAAATTCATCAACCATTCCGGAACCTAGTGGACCTGGACGGAAAAGAGCAACTAATGCACCTAAATCTTCAAAAACGTCAGGTTTTAAACGTTTTACTAGATTCATCATACCTTGTGATTCAAGTTGGAATACACCAATTGTCTCGCCTCTTACTAGCATTTTATAAGTTTCTTTATCATCAAGAGGGATATTATTTATATCAACATCGATACCACGATATTTTTTCACCATATCAACGGTTTTATAAATCATGGTAAGGTTTCTTAATCCCAAAAAGTCCATTTTTAAAAGAGATAAAACTTCTGTTACTTCATGAGGAGGATAGCCTGTCTGAACAATGCCGTCTTTTGAAGGCTGAACAGGAATAATAGTATCCAGAGGGGCGTGTGAAATTATAACACCTGCAGCGTGAGTACCTGTACCACATTTTAGCCCTTCTATTGCAATTGACATATCAATTAGTTTTTTAAAACTAACAGTATTTCCCGTTTCAGGGTTTAATATTTGATAATCTTCGTCATATAATTTTCTAAGCTCAGATCCTTCAACTTGAATAGCATCCTTAATCCACTTTGCTTTAGGATTAGTTGCTTGAGCTAGCTCGATTGCCGGTTCAATTAGACCTGTTAATCTATTACTTTCTGCAAAAGGAACTTTTAAAATTCTTGCGACACCTTTAAAAGCTGCTTTTGGAGCATATGTAGAAAATGTAATAATTTGGCAGACTTTATCTTCACCATATTTTTCTGTTACATAGTCAATAACCTGACGACGTTTTTCAATACAAAAATCGATATCAATATCGGGCATTGTAAAACGCTCTTCGTTCAAGAATCTTTCAAACAACAGGTTATGCTTTATTGGATCCAAATCTGTAATTTCTAAAGCATAAGCTACAACACTACCAGCTGCCGAGCCTCTTCCAGGACCTACTGGAATATTATGAGTCTTAGCATAATGAATAAAGTCCCAAGTAATCAAGAAATAAGCTGGGAATCCCATTTTATTAATAACGCTTAATTCATAATCTACACGTTCTTTAAGCTCAGGAGTCATTTCTCCATAACGCTTTTTCATTCCCTCATATACAATATGCTGCAAATATGTTTCATTAGTATAACCTTCTGGAACATCATAATGAGGTAGTGGAGCATTACCTAGTTCAATTTCGATATTACACTTATTTGCGATATCTTCAGTATTTTTAACACATTCTTCAAA
The DNA here is from genome assembly GCA_944325535.1 of Candidatus Gastranaerophilales bacterium. Lineage (GTDB taxonomy): Bacteria > Cyanobacteriota > Vampirovibrionia > Gastranaerophilales > Gastranaerophilaceae > CAG-196. Next base: position 3,959 of record CALVAL010000004.1, on the reverse strand, counting down.
AGTTTCATCATCCATCCATGAAAAAGCTTTTCGCATTTCATCTTTTGATTTCAAATAAAACTCATTATTTGGGAAATGAAATCTATTAGGATCATCCTTATCTGCATTTGTTTGCAAGCATAAAAGAGTATCTTGAGCATCAGCATCTTCTTTTCTTAAATAATGCGAGTCATTAGTGATTATCATTTTAATCCCAAGCTCTTTAGCAATTTTTATCAAATCCGGATTTGTCCTTTTTTGGTCTTCTAAATTATGATCTTGCAATTCTATATAATAATCATCACCAAATAGTTCTTTATACTTTAATGCAGTAGCTTTTGCTTTGTCTTTTTCCCCATTTAAAAGGTGTTGTAAAACTTCACCCCCTAAACATGCTGAAGAACAAACAAGCCCCTCATGATATTGTTGTAATAATTCAAAATTTATTCTTGGCTTGTAATAGAAACCTTCACACCAAGCTACAGATACAAGTTTGATTAAATTAGCATAACCTTTTTTATCTTTAGCAATTAAAATCAAATGGTATAAAGGGTTATTAGCACTATCTTTTACATGGATATCTCCGTCATGAACATAGAATTCACAACCTATAAGCGGATTTATACCAGCATCTTTTGCTTTTTCATAAAACTCAATAGCAGAATACATAACGCCGTGATCTGTAATTGCAATTGCCGGTAATTCATTTTCTTTAGCATAATTTACAAGATCTCCGACTCTTATTGTCCCATCTAATAATGAAAATTCTGAGTGAATGTGTATTGGTATTAATTTCGACATAATTATAATTTAGCACATAAACAGGTTAAGGAATGTAAAAGTTTAATCATTTTTTAATACATTTAAAACAAAGTCTAAAGCGCCTTGTTGTGCTTTAAAAACATCATCTCCGGCCTTTGCTGTTTTATTATAAAAATCATCATTAGATAATAATTTATCCGCAATATTAAAAAATTCCTCTTGAGTTTTAACAACAAAACCTGCATTTGCATTTTGAATAATTGCATAAATATCTTTAAAATTATGAATAAAAGGTCCTGAAATTACTGGCTTTGAAAATATTATTGATTCAAGCGGATTATGTCCGCCTGTTTTATTAAAGCTCCCTCCTATAAAAGAAAAATATGCAAAAGAAAATATTTTGCCTAACTCTCCCATAGTATCTAAAATCATAATATCATTCTTTATTAAATCCCCTGATGAAGAGCGTAGACAATATGGAGTATTTTTAAAAATTTCTTTTATTTCATCAAGCCTTGTTAAATGTCTGGGAGCTAATATTAGCTTTAAATCTTTATGCTTGTCTTTCAATTTTTGGTAAGTTTCTAATACTATTTTATCTTCACCTGAATGTGTTGATGCAGCAAGGAAAATCCTTCCTGTATAATTCAAGTTTATATCAACATTTGGCGCTGTAATATCGAATTTTAAATTATTCATACGTTTTGTTGTTTCAGAATTAGCACCAAGTTTTAAGAATTTATTCAAATCCTCTGTAGATTGAGTAAAAATCCCTGCATAATTTTTCAATAATGGCTTAAAAAAGAACTTGAATTTCATATAAGAATTAAATGTTCTATCTGAAATTCTGCCATTTATGATATAAAGCTTTATCCCTCTTTTTTTACAAATACTAGCAAAATTTGGCCATATTTCAGTCTCTGCCATAAGAATTTCGGTCGGTTTAATTTTATCCAAAAATTTATTTACACAACTTGGTGTATCAAATGGGAAATATGTAATAAAATCAGTAACATCAGCTAACTTTTTTATAGCATTTTCTTGTCCTGTATTTGTACCAGTCGTTACTACTATTTTAACGTCTTTAAATTCTTCTCTTGCACATTTTACAAGCTTCTCGATAGCATTAATTTCACCTACTGAGACACCATGAAACATTATTACTCGCTTATTTTCAAAATTAGGAGCATTAAAGTCTCCACATTTTCTATCAAAAGCATCATTAGAATATCCAGCTTTTTGATGGATTAATTTTAGTAATGGCTTGAATATATTAAACCCTAAGTCGACAATAGTACTAAGCATTTATCTTTTCTCCATAAGGATATAGCGACGACCTTCTTCTAAAATATTGTAGTTTAGAGATTTAATTTCATCTGTTATGTCTTTTTTACGCATTATAACTAAATTATCATTTTTATTTAGCTCATTTTTGATAGCATCTAAGTCTTTATCATTAGAATAATAAACAGGTTTTTCTCCATAATAAATTAATGAGTACTTATGAGTAAAACCAAGACAAGAAAGAGTTTTATTATTTTCTTTAGAATATTGAGCAAATTTTAATAAATCATCTTGTCCAAATTTATAATCAATATTAAAGAATTTTTCTGTACCAAAAGCTGATAATGAAAGCATTAAAATCACATATGTAAAAAACACTCCCAAGTATTTTTCTTTTTTTGCAAATACTATAGAAAAAATACCGGCTAAGAATAATAAAGCTATACATAAAGGCTTAGCAGGAGCGATATCTAAAGCTAACTGTTCCGGTAAAAATAGATTTGTAAATAAAGCAACAATTGAAGCTAAGACAAAAATGCTGCCAAGAAAATAAACAGTTTTGTTAATAAATCTGGAGTATTCACCCTTTTCAATATAGTTTGTCCAAATATATCCGCCAAGACAAGCTAATGAAGGGTAAATAGGAAGAATATATGTAATCAATTTGGTCTTAGATGATGAGAAAAACAATAGTGTAAAAATAGCTACTATTCCATTATAGACCATAAACCTTTGTATATCAGATAAGTCTTTGAATTTAAAATCGCGTTTAAATATTTTTCTTATTAATACAGTCAGGGTTGATAGAATCCAAGGGAAAAATCCCCATAGAATTGTTAAGAAATAGAAGTAGAAAGGCTGTTGTCGTCCAATTTCATTAGAACCAAGAAATCTAGCAACATGATGTTTCATAACATATTCGTTAAAAAATAGCGGATCATGCATTTTTAGCATGATAATATGCCAAGGAAGTACTATCAAAAAGAAAAGAATAAAACCAACTAAAAAATATTGTGGTCTGAAAATTTCTTTAAATTTTTTAGAATAAATTGATATAAAAAACATAGAGCCAAATGGTATGACAAATCCTGGAATACCTTTTGCCATAACAGCTAGCCCTGAAAAAATATAGAATAACCACCAGAAATATTTTTTATTCTTCTCACTACAAAAATTAGTAAGCATACCAAAAGCTAATGAGAACCAAACGCAAGCTGCAACAACTATATCTAGAATAGCAAACTTTGCAAGGATTAAAAATTCTAATGATGTTGCAAGAATTAAAGCTGATACAACACCATAAGTTCTTGAAAAAATCTTCTTTCCAATAAAATAAGTCAAATATCCGCATAATGTTCCATACAATGCAACAGGAAAGCGAGCTGTGAATTCTGTTATTTTACCAAATATTGCAAAAGAAAGACATTCTCCCCAAAAATATAACGGTGGTTTTTCAAAAAAGAATTCGTTATTCAAATACAGAGTAAGAAAATCCTTTGTATTAAACATGTCTTTTGACATAGAGACATATCTGGATTCATCAACATCCATAAGAGCATACGCCCAAATATTATGGAAAAATATAAAATAAAACAGAATACCAAGTCCAAGGATAGTAAATAATCCCTGATATTTTATCAAAAATTCTTTAGTTTTAATCATAAAATACTCCCCTTCTAGTTAAGAATAACATAAAATAATCAGGATGTTAATTTGTAAATAAGCATTTTTATATCTTTATTTTATACCCCTTCCCAGCCTTCCCCAACAGGGGAAGAGGTTTTGAATATGAAGTATCCCCCTGAAATGTCCCCCCAAAAGTGGACAATTAACTCGCTAACAAAAAATCTCTATATACTTTTATTAAAAAACAAAATTGCAAATTCCCTCCCCTAATGGGGAGGGATAGGGTGGGGTATAATAATTAATAAAAT
>CALVAL010000003.1 GCA_944325535.1 Candidatus Gastranaerophilales bacterium | reverse complement strand
ATTCACTACTCACTATTCACTAATCACTATCTACTAATATGTTGTACGCTTTAGAATTATCTTTGACTTTTGGTTATAGAAATTATGCTTATACCAAGCTCCTTCAAATTCGCCCTCTGGGGTAAATAAGTACTGGCAATCTTTCGATACAAAATAAATTGCACTCACTGGAGTTCCTGAAATTCTATATTGAATTGAATAATAAGGATAGTCAGGATATTCTCCATAAATAAAATCAACATATTTCAAATTCCCTAAAGCGTCATAGTAATAAGCTTTTGTAACGTCTTTTTTATCTTGGAGTGCGTACATATAAATATTTTTCATCTTTTTATAATAAAAAGCCGAAATGTTATAATCCCCATATTCTTTATATCCAGCAGAAGCTGCTAGATAATGTTCGAGGCGTTCTTTATCTTTTAATCTGTCTTTGAACTGAGATTTAAAATCTTTTTGCTTTTCAACAGGATTTTCAAAAATTATATCTTTAACTTCGCTTATTATAGCTTCTTTTTCTACTAAAGATTTATCTATCCAATCATATTGAATATCTGCAATATAAATATCATTATAACTAGCAAAAGCTGCGTTCATAACTAATAATAGAATTGTTGCTAAAAATTTCTTCATTATTTTTCCTCTGTTTATTAAACTTAGTATAGCATATTATTCAAATTTTATAGTATAATTTTAGCTATGGTAAGAATTTTAGATGGTAAAAATATAGACAAAGTATCACATCTTGTCTTTAGGGTATTAAAATTTCAAGAGCTTTTTACGAGAATAATAGAGGTTAATAATCCTGATAAAATGCCTTGTCTTTATGCTATGTGGCATGCACATCAATTTTGTATCCATGGAATTCGTCATCGTTCAAAATTACATGTGCTTGTAAGCCGTTCTCGTGATGGCGAAATTATTGCAGATGTCGTAGAGCGTTGGGGCTTCAAAACAGTTAGAGGTTCTAAAGGCAAAAAAGGTGCTGTAGAAGCTACTATGCAAATGATTTCTATATTAAAAAATGGTGAAAATTGTGCAATGATGGTAGATGGACCTAAAGGACCAGCTAGAGTTGTAAAAGACGGTGTCATAAAAATTGCAAAAATGGCTGGAGTCCCTATTGTACCGGTATATTGGTATTCAAAGAACCCGACTTTCGCAAAATTTCCATCTTGGGATGAGATGAGATGTCCTATTTTTAGCACAAACTTGATAAATCTCTATGGAGAGCCTATTTACGTTCCTCAAGATGGAGATGAACAAGCTGAAGAAAATGCAAGAATACAGTTACAAAATAGTTTAGAAACTCTTGAAAAAGAAGCTTCTAAAGCTTTTGATGAGGTATATAAATTCGGAATATGGAAAAGAAAACAAAATTAAAACTCTTAGCTATTCAAATGGAATCTGCTATTGGGAATTTAGAGCTTAATATTGAGAGTGTAAAAAATCTATTAATCGCAAATCTTAATAAATACGAGCCTTTAGATTTTGTTTTTTTGCCAGAAGTTTGGACTACAGGCTGGTACTGTCCTGATTTTCATAAAAATTCCGAAGATATAAATAATTCAGCATCAATAAAAATGCTCCAAGGTATTGCAAAAGAATATAGTATAAATATTATTGGTGGTAGCTTTATTCAAAAAAAAGGTGATAAATATTTTAATACTTGCCCTGTAATCAATCGCAATGGGGAATTAGTTTGCACGTATGATAAAAATCATCTGTTTTCTTACTATGGAGACAATGAAGGTGATTATATCGAAAAAGGTGCTAATCCTATAATTGCTGAAATCGAGGGTGTAAAAATAGGACTTAGTATATGCTATGATATCCGTTTTCCAGAAATATATAGAGCTTATAGAAAAGCTGGAGCTGATATTTTAGTTAATATGGCAGCTTGGCCAAAGAGTAGAAAAATCCATTGGGATAGTCTTACTTCTGCAAGAGCCGTCGAAAATCAGTCTTATTTTGTAGCACTTACTCAAACAGGACTCCTTAATGATGGTTCTGAAAATCTAGGTCATTCTATGATTATTGACTATGAAGGTAAAATTTTAGATGAAATAAATGAAATTGAAGGTGGAATTTATGCAGAAATAGATTTAGAAAAAATGTATGAATTTCGCAGTAAATGTACTGTACTAAATGATATTAAAGACTCCTATGAGGTTATAATAAAATGAAAAAAATTTTTGCGATATTCATATCGTTATTTATACTTACAACAAATTTTTCACTCGCAAAAGGTGTAAAAAGAGATTTCTCATCTGTAATAAATGAATCAGGAGTCGAAAAAAATTCTATTTCTGTATCGATAAAAGACTTAAATACAGGAAAAGCGGTATATGAGCTAAATGAAAAATTACTTATGCATCCAGGCTCAATCCAAAAAATTCTAACACTTATTCCAGCTATAGAAGTACTCGGAGAAGATTATGAATTCTCAACAGAAATCTATAAAAGAGATAATAACACTTATTTAATAAAACTCGGAGCTGATCCTTATCTTACAAGTTCAGATTTAGCTAAACTTGCTGGTCAAATGAATTTTGAGACAACAAAAAAAGTATTAATTGATGATAGCATCTTAGAAAAAAAGGACTGGGGCGAAGGCTGGCAATGGGATGATGATATGAATGTTCTAATGCCAAGATTCAATTCATATAACCTTGATCGGAACTTAATCAGACTTACAATTATGCCTACAACAAAAGGTAATTTAGCGACAATAATCAATCCTAGCAAATATCCTTTAGTCTTTTTAAATAATGTTGTTACCTCTGATAAAAATAATGTAAAAGTTACAAGAGATAATTCTATTTCAACTAATACACTAACACTTGAAGGTAGCGTTAATAAGCCTGTTGTAATTTCTATTCCAACAAACAATTTAAAACGATACTTTGATATTAAATTAATGAATGCTCTAGCTGATAAAAAAATATATCTAAAACAGAATTTTATAGTAGATAAAAAATCACCTAATGATGAAGAGTTAGAAAAAATAACACATCCAATATCACAAGCTATAGATGATATTCTAAAAAACAGTAATAACTTAGTTTCAGAAACAACTGTTAAATTAGCAGGCGGTAAAAAATACGAAGATAAAGGCACTGATATTAATGGAATCAAAGTTTTTAACTCTTACTGCGAAAAAATGGGGCTTGATAATTCAAGAATAAGAATAGTAGATGGAAGCGGAGTTTCAAAAAACAATCTAATAACATCAGACTTTGTAACAGATTTTTTAGTAAAAAATAAAGATAACCAAATCCTTGAGAAATTACCATCTCCAGGAGAGGGAACACTTACTCATAGAATGTTACCTATAAAAGATAACTTAAAAGCTAAAACAGGAACATTAAGTGATATAAGCTCTATTGCAGGATTTTTGACAACAAAAAATAACAATAAATACGCATTTTGCATAATTATTAATGATCCATCTGCTACATCGTCTGATATGAAATCATTAGAAGATTACTTAATTCGTGAATTGTATCTAAAATTATAAGGTAGAATTATGTACCAAATAATCGCTCAATATCTTGAATATCTTGAGCTTGAAAAAGGGCTATCACAAAACACAATCGATGCTTATAGAAGAGATTTATCAGATTTTTCTCAAGGTGTTGATGATATCCATACTATTGATAGAAATTACATTAATAGTTATGTAAGAAAGCTTCGTGAAAGAAAACTAGCACCAAGTAGCGTGATAAGAAAAGTCGCAACTTTGAGAGGCTTTTTTAAATGGGCGACATCAGCTGAAATTATTGATAAAAATCCTGCATCAACACTTGAACAGCCAAAGACTCCACAACGACTACCAAAAGTAGTTTCAATAAAAGAAATAGAGGAAATGCTTCATAATAATTTAACCCCATTAGAGCATGTTATTATGGAACTTCTATACAGCTGTGGACTTAGAGTCTCAGAGCTTGTAAATCTTAAAATTAACGATATTGATTTAAGCTCAAAATACGTTCGATGTTTTGGAAAAGGCTCTAAAGAAAGGATTATACCCATTGGAGAAATGGCAAAAAATATTATTAAACAATATTTACCAGAACGCGAGCTTATCATCAAAAAATTCAATCTTAATACAAAACAACTGCTTATTTCAGAAAAAGGAAGATTTATTACAAGACAAGATGTGTATAATTTTATCCATGCTCAAGGGAAAATTATACACAAAAATATTTCCCCACATACATTAAGACATAGTTTTGCCACCCATCTACTCGAAAACGGTGCGGACCTAAGAGTAGTCCAAGAATTACTCGGACATAGCGATGTTTCTACCACACAATTATATACACATATCAGCAAAAAAAGACTAAAAGATGTATATTTCTCTATTAACAAATAATAGCTCTAGGTGTTTGCTTTTAATAATGTAACAAAATCTTAACAAATCCTAAAGTTTTTCCAAAAAATGCCGATAAAAAGAACATAAAGGTTTGAAAAAGGACGTAAGATGTCAGACGAGCAAAGATTTTTAACGTTAGGTAACGGAAAACAAATATCAATAGATAAATTATTTGGAAAGCTTGAAAAAAAAGACATTGCTTCCAATAATAAGTTGCTCAAAATTTTTGATTTCTTTGATAAAGATGGGAATGGAGTTATTGAAAATTCTAATAGTCAAGGTGCTAATGAAATGATATCCTTGTGGGATACGATTAAAACCAGCGCAACTAAAAACGGAAATTCAATCTTTGAAGAAAACGAAGCTAATGAATTATTAGAAAATATTGTAGATAAAGATGGAAAAACTTTAAAAGATAATGGAATCTTTGCAAAAGATTTGTTTGGATTTTTGAAATTTATTGTGGGAAAAGAGCAAAAAACAATAGATACAAATGTAGAAAACTTAACTCCAATAGAATATACAGCAGAAGAAATTAAAGATATTACCGTAAACGATATGGATAATGATGTTCAAAAAGCAAGAGAACTTTTTGAAGCACAGAAAAACAATCAAGGTGATGTTAGTAATTTTGTAAATGATACAAAAGAGAATTTTGATACAAAACTTGCTAGTTCTAGAGTAGAAAGATATATAAAAAATGAAGAGTTTACAAATTATCTTATTAAAAAGAGTAATTCTGAAGAAGGTCTTTCTGAAAAAGAGTATTTAGAACTTAAAGTAAATCACCTTATTAATTTAATATCAAGCTTAAAAGAATATTCTTTATTAACTGAAATAAATGCAAATGCTATAAATTTCACCTTTATTACAGGTAAAAAAACAAATCGAGAACAAGAAATTTTAGATAATGAACTGGAATTATCTAAAATTAAAGAGATTTTAGAACGCTTAACTCCTGAAGAAATTAATACACTCACATCTCAAGTCCTTCAACTTGAAGATTCTCCTGAGCAAGACTCAAGATATAATATCGAATTTGGAGGAAAAAATAATACTCCTAAGGCAGATGTATCTGAATTAAATAATGATAGTAATAGAATATATTTTAAGAATCAAGGTTTTGAATTAGAAGCCTCAAAAGGCTCTATAAAAAGCCTATCCGAGACTAATACTGCCTATAGAAAAATGAGCTTTGAGGAGACTTTTAAAAAAGAACGCGGAGTAGAGTATAGCAAAGAAAAAATAGAAGAATATCTAAAAAAAGAGGCTGAAATACAATTTTTACTAGGAATTCATAATAGAAACGAACAAATAAAAAATCTTTTAAAAGATTCAACATCTTTAGTCAAAGGTAATAATAGCTTTGGAGCAGATTCAAAGACATTATCTCAAGGTCTAGAAAGACTAGAGACTGACTTAAATTTGGCTTTTAGACAATTATATGGTGAGGATATTGCCAAAACTCAAGAGGTTATAGACGAAATACTAGGTAAAAATTCAGGTGTAGAAGTTGTAATAAACGAAAATTATATAACAGAACTTAAATTCCCTGAAGGTGGGCTAAAGGACTTTGCAATGGTTAAATTATCCGAAGGATTGCAAAATAAATTAGATAAAAACTTCCAAACAGCATTACAAGGTAAAAGTTTAGAAGAACATTCAAAAGATTTACAAGTTTTGTATAAAGAAGCTTATGGAGATAAGAATTCCGAAGAGATGGCAAAAGCTTTTATTGAGAGCCAGCAAGAAGGAGTGCAAAATACAAAAGCTGTCGTACAAGGGGCTGGTATGGTTGCAATGGTAGGAGCACAACTTATTCCTGTAGGAGGACAGCTAGCAACATCTCTAGTAGCAGGTAGCGGAACATTAATTGCTACATTCGGCAGTACTGCTGTTTCTGCAGCTGAGAATTATTCAAAAGCAGGAGGCCCTACTGAAGAAGATAAACAAGCTATGTTAGAAGAGTTAAAGACAAGTTTGGCTTTAGTAGGCTCTGGTATGGGCATTGGTAAAGCATCCTCTGGACTATTTAGAGCTTTAGTCGCAAAGAATTGTCCTAAATTCCTAGCTTGGGCATCAGAAGTAGGAGCTGATACAGCTGCAAGCCTGCTTGCAGATTATGCTATTACAGGACAAATAGATATTTCTGGAGAGGGCATTGCTCAAATCCAAAATATCTTAGTTGGGCTATTGCATGCTAAAGGTAATTTGAAAGGATATATCAATACTCATGCTGGGGATTTAACTAACAAAACTGCAAGTGATGTGGCTGATGTTGGTAAACTTACCGGGAAAAAGAATAACAATGTAGATATTTCAGAATTGCCTAAAGGCTCGTTAGAAAATGATAATATGACTTTAACTAGAGCAAAATCTGAAAATCCAGCAGAAAGAGTTTCTACAGCTATAATAAAAGATGCAATAGAAAATGGAGATTTTGATGATAGTGGTATGAGATTATGGACTCCAGAATCTCTAGATGCAGAATTAAAAGACTGGGAGCTTTATCCTAATAGATCTGTTAATAATTTAGAAACACTATCACTAATAATAAATGGTAAATTAAGTGAGACTTTAAAATTTCAATATGAAAAGTTAGGACAGGTTTTCAAGGATATTGTTACTAAAAATCAAACAAAAATCAGAGATTTGGAAAATAAATATGCAAATGATAAAACTGGATTCGCACAAGAATTTATAAAAATATTAGCAAAAGAGTTTAGCATTGATGGTATTGAACCTAAGATAGAATTCGTTAAACTAGAAGCTAATGATGGTGCATATGACTGGAAAACAGGAACTTTATATCTTAATGATAAATTAACAAATTCTAGTGATATTCAAACAATGATAGCTCATGAATTTGTTCACTTTTTACAATTTAAAGATATAGTCACTCTAAAAGGTAAAGATGGGGTGAAAGAAATTTATTTAAGCAATAATTGTAAAAATTTTCTTGAAAATAAAACAAGAGAAGAGCTAAATTCAAGAGGCATAGATTATGATTCTTTATCTCAAGATGAACAAGTTTATTGCAAAGATTTGATAGCAGATTGTCTAGCTGAACAAAATTTAACAGAATATAATGTCGGTTTAGCAAAATATGCACAAGAGCATCCTTTTGAAGAGGGTAGTCTCAATCAATACCTAGCAAGAATTTATAAATCTGAAAATAAAGATATGGCTCAATTTGATACCAGTGATTATTATAATCAAGTAATCGAAAGAGAAGCTTATTTCTTAGGGAATGGAAAACTTGGTGATAATACCAAAATTAATAAAGAATTATTATCTAATAAAATAGCTCTCGATGCAGTAGATCAATCAGTTACTCCTGCTGGATTATTAAATCATTCATATCGTCAAAGAATTCAACTTGTTCATTTCTCTAAAAACGGAGGGTTAGATTCCAGAGAAGTATTACTGTTCGAAAATTTCAAACGAGCAATGAATAAAGTTTTAGTCGCAACTGATGGGAAAGGTGAATTACCTGAAGATGTTATTTTTAAAGAGATGCCTCAACGCCCTGGAGGTGTAGCTTGTAAAGATGGAGACGCAAAAAGTATTTCTGTTAATAGATGTTTTTTAGATCATATTGATACAAGCATTCAAGGTACCGTTCAACAATTAAAAGACGTTGGAATGCTAAAATTAGATATTAACGGCAAATTTCATGTACCAGAATTCTTAAAAAATGATATAACTAGAAAACTTGAAAATCTGCTAAACACATATAACGATAAAATGAAGTTATCAGATAAATTTGAACTTTATGATTGCTATATTGGTTACTTGGTTGATTTACAAAGTCAAATTCGCAGGCACCCTTTTATTACAATAGAAAAAATAATGAAAATAGGTTCTAATCAAATAGCGCTAAAAAAGCAAGGTTTATTTAAAACAAGACAAGAAGTAAATACAATGAGTAAAGAAGAACAATTTAAGTATTTAAAAGGAATTGCTGCAATAACGGGAATTCCTAAAAATGCTGTTCTAATAAGAGATATTGACCATACATATATTCATGAATTAGGACATCTAAATCACATGCTTTCTAAAGTAGATGAAGCTGTTTTAAGAAGTAAAAAAGTTATTGAAGAACATCAAAACAATATTGAAATTCAAAATACATGTTCAAAGGTTACTCGTTATGCTCAAAGCAGTCCAATGGAATTTGTTGCAGAAGTTTTTTCCGGTTTGGTTGCAGGACAAAAATTTGATGATGATGTAATGGCTTTATATTTAAAGTATAAAGGTCCACAAATTTTTAATATGAACTAATAGTTTTATCGTTTTTGTTTAGAGTACATGCTTAGAATCTTTCAATGAATAACTCACAAATTAGTCTTAGCTATTTTTATTAACTTTATCGAAAGCAAATTCACAAAATCCTGATAACAGGTTTCAGCATTTAATATTCTTAACAAAAATTAACATTTCATGTTACAAATTTGCGATAAATCCGATTTTATGTTAATTTTACATTAGAATAAATTGGTGAGGATTTATGAAAAGCACAACACTTAGAAGATCAAATATTACCAGAGAAAAAGTTGCCATGATGGAAGCTTTAAATCGTTATAATAAAGCTCATATGGATGAAGACTTTTATAGAGTACCTAGCAAAAATAGAGAATTAGATGCTCTATGGCAATCATTTGGTATTAAGTCTCAAAGGACTGAAAAAGCTCCTCAAGTGTATTTTGTTACAGGATTGGTAATCGGAGTTATTATCACTCTTATTATTACAACATTCGTTAGTCTTTTGATCAATGTTTCTACCCCTAAAGATGATGTTGTTGTTCCTGTAAAAAAAGTCTCTGTAGGTACAGGTAAATTCTCATTCATACCTTCTGATAGTGCTTCTTCTAAAAAAGTAGTAGCTCCAGTTATTACAAATGAAGAGTATGAAGTAAAAGAAGGTGATACTCTAGAGAGCATCGTAATAAGATTTTATGGTTCTTTTGATATGAATAAAGTAAACGCTATCCAAGAAGCTAATAAAATGGCTAATCCAAACGCTTTATCTATCGGTCAAAAGTTAATCATTCCTATGAATAATCAGTAATCATGGCTAAAATAAAATCAAAATTTGTTTGTCAAAATTGTGGCTATGAAACAGCTGGGTATTTAGGCAAATGTCCTGAATGCGGAAGTTGGGCATCTTTTGTTGAAGAAATTAATTCTCCAGCTTTAAAAAAAGAAAGCCCTTCTATAGATGTTATTGATTCATTTCCTCCAATGAAACTTAGTGAAATTGAAATGAATTCTGAAATAAGAATGAGCACAAATATTTCGGAATTTGATAGAGTTTTAGGCGGCGGAATCGTTCAGGGCTCACTTACTCTTATTGCGGGAGATCCTGGGATAGGAAAATCAACAATTCTCTTACAAACATCAGGAGAAATTTGTAAAAAAGAGAAGACTGTTCTATATATTTCAGCAGAAGAATCCGCTAGTCAAATCAAGCTGCGTGCAGAAAGGCTTGGGGTTAAATCTGATAACCTGTACATTTACCCCCAAACAAACTTAGAGCTTATAAAAAAACATATTGAAGAATTAAAGCCGGATTTAGTTATTATCGACAGTATTCAAGCAGTCTACACTTCTTTAATCCAAAGTAGTGCAGGAAGTGTCTCTCAAATAAGAGAATGCACAAATTCGCTTATGCAAATAGCTAAATCTCAAAATGTTTCAATAATCGTAATAGGTCATGTGACTAAAGAAGGGAACATTGCAGGTCCTAAAGTTTTAGAACATATGGTAGATACTGTAATCCAATTCGAAGGGGATAAATATAAAACTTACAGAATTTTACGTTCCATCAAAAATCGATTTGGAAACACATCTGAGGTAGGGATTTTCGAGATGAGCTCAAAAGGTTTATCTGAAGTTGTAAATCCAAGTGAATTATTCTTAAAAGAATATAATCAGACTCAGACTCCAGGAAGTACTATTATTGTAACTAGCGAGGGTACTCGTCCTTTGCTTGTTGAAATCCAAGCGTTAGTAGGCACAACTCCATATCCAACGCCAAGAAGAATTGCAAATGGAGTAGATACTGGTCGAGTACTCCAAATCCTAGCAGTACTTGAAAAAAGAATCGGACTCAATTTATCAAAACAAGATGTATATGTTAATGTAATTGGCGGGATTGATGTTAATGAGCCTGCTGCAGATTTAGGAATTGCACTTGCAATAGTAACTTGTGTAAGGGATGTTGTGTTTGATTCTCATACAGCTATAATAGGAGAAATTGGGCTTTCTGGAGAAATAAGAGCAGTTAATCACATCGAAAAAAGAATTAACGAAGCTCAAAAATTAGGCTTCAAACGAATAATTATACCTGAAGCAAACGAAATTCAAGAAGAGTTTAAAGATATAAAAATCATAAAAGTAAAACGAATCCTAGAAGCTATTACTCGAGGAATCGGCAATGATAATTGATGCACATACGCATATTGGGAAAGCTTTTTGGGGAGATTTTTCTGTAGAATATCTTAGAAAGATTGTCGATAAAGATATCGATTTTTTAATATGCTCAAACCTTGCTGGAATAGACTGGTATACAAAAAAAGACGAAAATGAAGCTAATCTTGAAATACTACATGCCAGCACTAAATATAAAAAAATAAAACCACTGCTTGTATGTCAGCCTGAAAGATCAAAAAACGCTAATGAAATAAAAAATTTATTAGAAAAATATCCTGAATTCGTCGGTCTGAAATTTCATCCGGAGTTTACAAAACTTCCTGCGGATTCCCCACAATATAACTCATATCTAGAGCTCGCAGAAAAATATAATAAGCCTTGTCTTTTTCATTCAGGCGATATCCAATCAGAATACTCTTCACCAAATTTAATCTATAAAAAAGCAAAAGAATTCCCTAAGCTTCCTATTATCCTAGGGCATCTTTCTAACGGAGAAGATAATTCTCAAAAAAAAGCAATTGAAATTTTAATAGACTCAATAGAGACTAAAAGTGCAACATTATACGCTGATACCTCTTGGCTAAGTATTGAAAATGTTATTCTTCTTATTGAAAAATTAAAAAATACATCTTTAGGAGATTATACTAATAGAATCCTATGGGCATCAGATGCCCCTGTTGGAGAAGCCAACCAAACACAAAAAAGCTATTCTAAAAACCTTAAAAGTTTTAAATATTCTATTTTAGAACATTTTAAAGACGAAAATTTACTCAATAATTTACTATTTTATAATGCGAAAAATTTATTTAGGCTGTAAGTCTTTGTTGTGATTGATTCTGATTATTTTGAAACTCATCTAAACCTATTTTCCAACTGTCTTCATACTTTGTATCTCTTGAAGCTATTTCATCAGGTAATCCCGCATGATGAATCTTTGGTAATAAGAATTTTTCACTCATTTCAATAGGTGCAGAGATATCATCATCAGAATCTTGACAAATAAATACACCTTCCCCATTAGAATTTACCTTGTAACCTACAATAGTAATCTCATGACCGGCTAATCTGTTTTCATTTTCTGGATCTGGCCAAGTATAGCCGATAATTATATTATGTCCCATTTTTAAGGTATCTAAAAGTTCTTTTTTGATTGTACCAAAATCTTTTTCATAACCTTTTAATCTTCCATTATCATCTACTTTTTGATAAGTCACAGATGTTGTATTTTTATCTTCTACAACGGATTCTACATATGTTTTTTCAAAATCAATCAGACCACCATCTTCTTGAGTCCAAGCATTTGGAGCCCTTTTATCAGTTAAAGAATTGTAAGTTTGTTGAGAGCCTAATTGCATTAATGTAGACTGCATTAATACATCAATCATAGAACGCTCACCTTTATCACGATGTTGATTTTGTATTCTTGCTCTTATTATTGCATCCTTATCAGGCTTTAATAAAACTAATGCAGTATCAAAATTCAACATTTTATGAGGAGTCTTAAATTTAGTCAAAAGCCATATCGCATCAGAAGATTTTTCTGAAAGATTATCCATTTTTATGGTTTTTACAACCTCATTTTTAGGAGAAGTAAGACCTTCTACCATTCTGAAAAATTCTGCAGTATGTTTCGTTGCTAAATCAAATTCTATACTTGCCGCTGGACAAGTTCCAGTATGAAGATTCTGCAATTCCCATTTAGCTTGCGCAATCTCTTGAGGATTCTCACTTAATCCTGTAATAAGCCCAATCACTTGTCTTTGATATTCTGGCGGAATATCTTCTGCGGTTTGGGTAATAACATATGGATTAGCAAGAATATCCAAACACTCATTCAAAATATTTATTTTATCAAGTCCTGGGTCTCGCTCTTCTTTTAATATCTTATGTAAATTATCAAGAACTGTACTCTTATCATTCGAATTATCTTTTAAAAGTTGTCCTGTTTTTAGTGCAAATTCTAATTTTTTTCTATGGTCTAAATCTAGTTCGTTAGAAATCTCTTCATATTTCTTTTTTTCATCTTTTGTAACTAAATTAGTCCTTACTGTAGCTGCAGATTGATAAGCCGTAGCTCTAAATGATGGAGTAGAATGTCCTTTTGACTCTATTGATTGAGTCACAGCTGAATCATTGGTATTAGAAACTGATTTAATACCATTTGATTGATAAATATTTAAATTTGGAAAATTCACACTAGCCATATACATATATAAAAACACTTTTTATAAAAAAGTTGCTATAATGTTACGAATTATTACATCCAAAATTTTCAACTTCTTTTTTCTAAAAATATCCTCTTGCATTCATTTTTTCAAGTGCTATTATCAATAAGGATTTAGAAAAAGACTTCTTTTTAGGAAGTATAAAGTTTAAATAGAACATTAAAAAACTAAAGCTTTTAAATATATAAATAGTAAAAAAATAAGTTCATACGATGCATAAATTTCAGATTAAATGAAATTTATCTAGGACTTTGTATTGACTAAAAAGAAAATATAAAAGGAGAAATTTAAAATGGAAGAAGAAAAAGTTGTTTCTACACTTGACAGCTTAACTCCAAGTGCAACTATGCACGAATTAAGCGACAAAGTTATGACAGGAAAAGCTGACTATAGCAAAACCAAAATGTTTGCACTTGCAATTGCAGCTGGTGCATTTATCGCATTTGGTGCTCAAGTATCACTTACAGTTATGACAGGTGATTCTAATATGGGCTGGGGCTTCACTAAATTAATTGGAGCTATGACATTCGCTACAGGTTTGATGCTTGTTACACTTACCGGAGCAGAATTATTTACAGGTAATGTTATGATGACATTTGCTGTATTAGAAAAGAAATTAAGCCTATTAAAACTTTTAAGAAGCTGGACTGTTGTTTATATTGCAAACTTTGTAGGTTCAGTACTTGTAGCCGGATTAATTTACGGAGCTGGTATGGGTCATAACGGTGGAGATGCTGTTGGTGTTACTGCAATGCAAACTGCATTCTCTAAAATCAATCTAACTTTTGGAGAAGCTTTCTTTAGAGGCATCCTTTGTAACTGGTTAGTTTGCTTAGCTATTTTTATGGCTTCTACATCTAAGCGTGTAATTGGTAAAATATTTGCAATATTCTTTCCTATTATGACATTCGTTGCATCAGGTTATGAACACAGTATTGCAAACATGTTCTTTATTCCAAACGGAATATTGATGAAACACTTCCCATCTATTGTTGCTGCATCAGGAATGACTCCTGACCAATTAGCTACAATGACTTGGAAAGGATTTTTCCTACACAATTTAATTCCTGTTACATTAGGAAACATTGTTGGTGCTTTCGTATTTGTTGTTCTTATTTTCTGGACAGCATACTTAAGAGAAGAACACAGACACCAAAAATAAGTGATAGCATAAAGAAAAGGTCAATCTTTTTTAAGATTGGTCTTTTCTTTTTAAAAGATAATAAAATATAGTTATGAAAAATAAGATTTTACTAATAATAATCGGATTAATAATAGCAATAGTTACTCCAAGCAACGCTGTAAATGCCAAACAAAAAAGAAATGATAATTTGGATGAAGTTGTGCTAGAGGATGTTCTTCAACAAGAAGAAGCTCAAAATGCACCACAAGCAGTAAGCGTTTCTCAAGAGAGTAGTGAAAAAAGTTTAAAAGAAAAGCTTCAAGATGTTTATCATCTAGAAGTAGAAAGATATGATAAGCCAACTTATTTATTAGAAAACGTTTTAACTCATAAATTTGATGAAAATTCTATATGGGATAGAACTCAATTATGGGCAGGTTATAACGGTGACATAGGTTTGCAGTTCACAGAAGCCGGAGTAAATTCTGAACATACAACAAACCACTATGATATTAATACTATAAATGTTGGCTATGATGGATTCTTAAAAAATAATAATGGTGATTTCCGCATTATGATTAATATCTCACCTTATTCAGAAAGAAATGTTATTCAAAATTTATTTGCGGATATGTATATAGCAACTAACAAAATCCCACACCATAGATTATTAGTTGGTCATTCTCGTCCACCAGTAGGTATGGAAGGTGCTTATGGTCCGTTTGTATTACCATTTATTGCTAGATCACAAATTTCTAGAAACTTTGGTACTGTACGTAAGCTTGGTGCGAGAATAAGCGGAGACTATAGCCTTCTAGGATATGATTTTGGTGTATACAGTTCTGATACATACTTCCAAGAATTCTTCCCTGGAGCAGAATTTATAGGCAGAGTTGATTTAAAACCTCTTGGAAAAACTGATGGTAAATATGGAAAACTACTTATTGGCGGAAGTATGGATGCTGGACATAGAGATAATAATTTCTGTGTAGTCGGTGCTCATGTACAATATGAATATAAAAGATTCATGGCAAACTTCGAATGGGCACAAGCGAACGGATACAATGGACCTAGCAGCTTTTCTACAGACAAACACGCAAGTGGTTTTTATGCAACAGTAGGTTATATGCTTACAAAAAAATTACAAATCCTTGCTAGATATGATGAATTCGATCCAAATAGAGAAATAGCAAATAATAATCAAAGAGAATACTCTGTAGGTCTTAACTATTTTATCAAAGGTCAAGGTCTTAGATTAATACTTAACTATGTATTCTGTCAAAATGATGCTGCAAAAGATTCTCATAGAATTATGTTAGGAACACAAATACTTATCTAGTGAATAGTGAATTGTGAGTAGTGAATAGAATAGAAAAAATTTTTATTCTAAACATAAATTCGAAAAATCTCCACCACATGGTTGATTACATCATAAAAAAAATGTATAATAATAGTGGAAAATAATTGGGGAGATTAGGGTCTCATGTTCAACAACATAAACGATAATAATCAAGACTTATTGTTCAACTCTCAGTTAGGAAATGCGAGTAACGTTATTAATTTGGCTGCAATAAGAGCTAATGCTCAAAAAAGCTCATACGCTACAAATCCTTATGTTGACAGGACTGAAATTTCTTCAAGTGCAATGGAATTATTCCAAAAGGATTTGGACATCAATAAATTCAATAAAATTGCAACTAGCGATCTAGATGATACATCACATCTTGAAAAAATGAGAGAATTATTCTCCGAAGGCGTTGTAGATGTCTACGAAGATGATGTATTATCAGATCTTGTATCAAACTCTAAGTTATGGAATGATTTAGAGCTTTAATAACTAAGCTATGGTATCGTCAAATTATTATATAGTAGATAACTCTGATATTGAAACTCAAAAGCTCGAAGCTGCAAAAAACCACTACTCAAAAGGAGATTATTCTTCAGCATTGAAGCTCTATCTTGATATGCTGAATACTAGCATGTCTTATAAGTTATACTATGAAATAGGGCGCTGCTATTATAAATTAAATGATTTTTTACCTGCAGAAGAATACTTTAAAAAATCGATTTCATTAGAAAGTTTTAAAAATCCATCGTATCTGTATTTAGGAAATATCTATTATAAAAAAGAAAATTTAAATCAAGCCATTAAATACTGGGTAAGCTCTTATGCATATAAACCGGATGATGAAGCTGTTTGTTTAAACCTTGCAACTGCATATTTTAATAAAGGTATGAATTTCCAAGCAATTTTTTACTATGAAAAATACTTAAAATATGCAAAAAATAAAGGAGACTCTTACGATGTTATTAAATCTAGTATTGAAAAGTGCCAAGGGATAAGTAAACAATTTCTACAAAAAGCAAAGATTTCTATTGCAAACAAAAATATTAAAACCGCAATTGAGGATCTCAATTACGCTATCAAAAATTATCCAATAGATTTTGATGTAAACCATCTTCTAGGAGCGCTCTACCTACAAGAAAATGATTATATGCATGCTCTAATCTACTTAAAACAAGCGCTTTGCCTTGATTATAAATCCTTAGATGTACTTCAAAAACTATCATCTGTTTTCATAAATGTTGGAGATTTTACATCTGCATACTGCACAATGCGAAGATTATTACCACTTGTAATCCACAACCAAAATGAGTACCTAAAAACTCTCCAACTAATTAAAGATTTAGATGATTCATTTGATGACTACAGCTACGTTGGTCATAAAGAATGGGCAGATAAATATTTTTCAGATAATAATTACCATATGGCACTTATGGAATACGAAAATTGTGTAATATTAAAAGACCAAATGCTAGATTCTGTTGGAGAAAGAATTGATAAAATAAAACTTTTCTTATATCCTGAGACAAGAATTATTAAAACTTGTTTGGAAAAAGGTGGAGAATTCTATACAAATAAAGATTTTAGAACTTCTAATAAATATTTTTCTAAAGTAATGCTACTATCAAATGAAAATTCATCGGAGTATAAATTTGCTAAATCAAAAGTTGTCGAAAATATTTAAATGGCTTAAAAAAAATTTTTACCTCCATGTTCTAAGAAAAAAATATTACAGAGTAGGCTCTTGCAATGCCTGCGGAAGGTGTTGTCAAAAAATTTATGTAAAACATAAACAAGTCATCCAATCAGAAGAAGAATTTAAAAAACTTCAAAAACTTCATCCTTTTTATACATATTTAAAAATAATAGATAAAGATGAGACCGGACTTGTTTTTGAATGTATGAATTTAGACAAAGAAACAATGAAATGTAAAATACACAAAAAACGTCCTGGAATATGCCGACGTTACCCCCAAGAGGAATTATTCCTAATGGGAGGCACGCTTGCAGAAAATTGCGGATATCGACTTGAGCCAATCGAGAGCTTTGAAGAAATTTTTCAAAAAGTCTCTAAACGTAAAAACATCAAATAATTAATTAAAGATTAAAAATTCTTGATTTTTCAAAAATAACATTAAAATATAACTAGGGGTAAATAAAATAAACAAGAAAAAATATTTACCCAGCGGAGTTAAAAGATATGATTAATTTTGAAAAATTTACTAATTACACACAAGAAATTATTTTTGCGGCTAATGCAAAAAAAGATTATTACAAAAATACTGAAGTACAGCCAGAACATATTATGATGGCAATGATTGAGGATAAAGGAATTTCAAAAGATTATTTGGAAGAATTGAAGCTTCTTAACCAGAACTTTATAAATTCAATTGTTGCTAGAATAAAAGATTTTCCTACAATTTCATCCCCAAATCCTTCGCAGCAAGTATTTTTATCAAGAGAGACTAATACTCTACTAGAAATTGCAACTAATGAAGCTGAAACATTAAAAGATGAATTTATAGGAATTGAATGCGTATTAATAGCAATGACGAAACTAGAGAACTCTTTCATAAAAGATTTATTAAAACGTCATAATGTTGATACAAATTCTATTTTGAATGCTATGAAAAAAATTAGAGGTAACAAAAAAGTGGATAGTAAAAACGCAGAAGAAAATATGAAAGCTCTTGAAAAATATTCAACAGATTTAACAGAAAGAGCTAGAAAAGGAAAACTAGACCCCGTAATAGGTCGTGACGAAGAAGTCAGAAGAATTATCCAAGTCCTAAATAGAAGAACAAAAAACAACCCTGTTCTAATAGGTGAACCAGGAGTTGGTAAAACAGCTATCGTCGAAGGGCTTGCTCAAAGAATTATTCGTGGAGATGTCCCAGAAAGCTTGAAAGAAGTAAAACTTATTTCACTTGACTTAGGCGCATTAGTAGCAGGTGCTAAATTCAGAGGTGAATTCGAAGAACGATTAAAAGCCGTATTAAAAGAAGTGCAAGAATCAAATGGCGAAATTGTTATGTTCATTGATGAATTACATACAGTAGTTGGTGCCGGCGCTACAGAAGGTTCTATGGACGCAGGAAACCTTCTTAAGCCAATGCTTGCAAGAGGTGAATTAAGAACTATTGGTGCAACAACAATTAATGAATACCGTAAATACATTGAAAAAGATCCTGCTCTTGAAAGACGTTTCCAACCGGTACTTGTAGATGAGCCTTCTGTTGAAGATACAATTTCTATCTTAAGAGGCTTAAAAGAAAAATACGAAGTACACCATGGGGTAAGGATTCTTGATAGTGCACTAATTGCTGCTGCTCAATTATCAGATAGATACATAACTGATAGATTTCTCCCAGATAAAGCAATTGACTTAATTGATGAAGCTGCATCTGCTCTAAGAATTGAAATTGATTCTATGCCTGAAGAAATTGATGTTATGTTAAGACAAAAAATTCAACTTGAAATCGAAAGAGAAGCTTTGAAAAAAGAAACTTCTCCAGAGAGTATTGCCAAAATTGATAAACTAACCACTGAAATAGACGATTTAGAGGGGAAAATTTCTAAACTCAAAGCTCAATGGGAAATAGAAAAAAATACAATTACAGGTGAAGCTGGGATTAAAGAAGAAATTGACAAAGTCAAAACTCAAATTGCAGAAGCAGAAAGAAATACTGACCTACAAACAGCTGCCGAATTAAAATACGGCAAATTAATGGAACTAGAAAAGAAACTTCAATCTATTCAAGGTAAAGAAAGAAGTGAAAATCAACTTCTTAAAGAAGAAATTGATGGCGATGATATTGCAGAAATAGTAAGCAAATGGACAGGTATTCCTGTTAGTAGATTAATGGAAAGTGAAATGCAAAAACTTCTAAGAATGGAAGATGTATTACACAAAAGATTAATTGGACAAGAAGAAGCTGTAAATACAGTATCAGATGCAATAAGAAGAGCACGTTCTGGATTAAAAGATCCGAAACGTCCAATCGGCACTTTTATTTTCCTTGGACCAACTGGTGTTGGTAAGACCGAACTTGCAAAAACACTTGCAGAATTTTTATTCAATGATGAAGATGCAATAATAAGAATTGATATGTCTGAATACATGGAAAAACATAACGTTGCAAGATTGGTAGGAGCTCCTCCAGGATATGTTGGATACGAAGAAGGCGGACAACTTACTGAAGCGGTAAGAAGAAAACCATACTCTGTTGTACTTTTCGATGAAATCGAAAAAGCTCATCCAGATGTATTCAACTTAATGCTTCAAATCTTTGATGATGGAAGACTGACTGATTCTAAAGGAAGAACCGTCGATTTCAAAAACACTGTAATTATTATGACAAGTAATATTGGTAGCGAAATCATCTTAGAAGATTCTTTAAATGCAGCAGTAAATAACGGTAACTTCGATGAAACAAAAGAAAAAGTAATGGCTGTATTAAGAGAACGTTTCAAACCTGAATTCTTAAACAGAGTTGATGAAACTATTTTCTTTAAAGCTCTTACTCTGCAACAATTATCAGCAATTGTTGACATTCAAATGGATCATTTAAGAAACTTATTAAAAGATAAAAATATCACATTTGAAATAACAGATGATGCAAAAGAATTCCTTGCAACAAGAGGATTTAACCCTATTTATGGTGCACGACCTCTTAAACGTGTAATTCGTCAGCTCGTTGAAAATCCGTTATCTAAGATGCTACTTTCTCAAAAATTCATTGACGGTGATAATATCAAAATTGATGTTAAAAACGATGAATTAGTTTTTGAAAAATAATAAACATAAAAGCTCAGATTTTAAATCTGAGCTTTTTAATTATAAAACTTCGAAAGAAATTATAAAGTCAATGAAAAAACTATTATTGCAGTAAGGACTAATACGGTCATTACAAAAGCTACGGCAACTTTTAAAAGAGGATGAAAAGATAAACTTTCTTCATCACTTAAATCTAATTGTCTCATTATACTTTTTGAAAAATCTTGCTTTACATCAGAATTTGTCTTTGTAAACGAATCACTCATCAATTTTCTAATATTATAAGAATCTTCTAATTCTTTTCTTGCTTTTTTATTATTTATAGCAAACTTACGAATTTTAACATTTTCTTCTGCGGGCAATTCATTATCAATATAAGCAGATAGATTATTCTTAAATAATCTATATTGACTACTAGTATTTGGAACAAAAACCTCCTCTGATTTATCCTCCAAAGATTCTCGCATATCAGCTAACATCGATTTTATAATATCATATTTCGCTCTACAAGAAGGACACTTCTTTAAGTGTTCTTCTACTTTTTCTTTTAAAGACTTACTTAAATCACCTTCTATATAAAAAGATAATAATACATCCATTTGCGAACAAGTTATTTCCATTAGTTAAACTCCTTATATAAACTCTTTTAATTCTTCTTGCAATCTCAATCTTGCCCTTGAAATCCTTGATTTTACAGTACCTAAATTAGTTTTTGTAATCCTAGAAATATCTTCATAACTAAGTCCTTCATACTCTCTTAGAACAATAACTATCCTTAGATTTTCAGGCAACGCCAAAAGTGCTAATCTTATCAATTTCTCCATTTCTGAGAAAAGACACTTTTCACCGGGTTCACAACCTATTTTATCTTTTATTTCTAATAATTTTTCATTATTAATTTCAACATTACTATTTTTACTATTTTTTTTTAAATTATCATAAAAAGTATTAGTAACAATCTGATTTAGCCATGCCTTGAAATTTTTTGCATCCTTTAAATTCTTAAGATTCTTTGCCATTTTCAATAACACATCTTGAGTTAAATCCGCAATATCATCTCGTTTATCCGTCAGGTAACTAAACATTGTAAAAATTTCTTTTTGAACACGCTTTATTAGCTCCTCCATAGCCTTTATATCACCATTTTGAGCCTTTTCAATAACATATATTATATCCCGTTTTTTATAGCAAGATTTAGACATAAAAATCCCTTCTTGCGATAATTATATTAAGATTCAAGAATAAAAATATTCCCCTAGTGTAGAAGTTAAGGTATCTATTATAAAACATATGGGGCAAAAGAAAACAGGTCGGTTAAAATATCCTTCCTGTTAAGATTTTACACTAGCCGAAATATAAATAGCAATTTCATTGTACACTAAAGTAAAGAAAATTACAAATAATAGTATACATTTATTTACAGTTCAAAACTAGTTTTTACAATATATTTCGACCTATAAAGCAGTCATATCTTAAAAACATTAATCAATAAGAAATGTAAAGATGTGTAACGTTTATATGTTTTTTATATACTTTTTGTCAAATTTCTTTACATTTTTGTTTTTATATTATTGAGGACTATTATGAGCTATAAATTTAATTCAATCGTTAATAAACAAGAAGCTGATGCACTAAAAGATATGATATTCAAACGTGCAAGAGAAAGAGCTGAAATTCTTAACAATAATGAACAGTCTGATGTTATGAATCTTGCAAGAGATTCGTTTGTGAGCAAAAATAATCCTTTCTCAGATATAATCGAACAAACTAAAAATAATATTCAAACCAAAAAAAATACTGAAAAAATAGAAACTACAGCATCAAATAAAGAACCTGAAATAGGTTTCCCACTAAAAAAAAGAGAGAATAAAATCCAAGCTACTAGACAAGCTGAAATAGTTAAATCAGAAATAGAAAATAACATGCTACATGCAAGAGAAAGTTTGAATAATAAACAAAGTTTTATGGGTGCATTAAATTTTCTTAACAGTCAAGCTGCAGTATCTTTAATTCGTACTAGAGCTGACAAATTTGAAATTATTGTGTAGAATAGTTTTTTAATCTTTATTGACAGGCTTTAATAAGTCTGCTAAAATGAGTATAGATGTAGAGTATTTAATTATATTTTTTTATAAGAAGAGAAAGGAATTTTACAATGAAGAAGAATGGTTTTACTCTTGCAGAAGTTTTGATTACCTTAGCTATCATTGGTGTAGTAGCTACATTAACACTTCCTGCATTGATGACTAATACAGCAGAGCAACAAGCTAAAACTGCATTGAAAAAAGGTATCAATACTTTAACAGAAGCTGCACAGATGAATCAGGCTATAGAAGGGTTTGACTATGCTTCTTTAACAGAGGCTATGGATACAGCTGATCCAGACCCAGAACAACAGTCTTTATATGGGCTATTAGCAACTAGAACTTCAGTAGATTATCAAAAATCAGGAACAAGTAAGCTTGTAACTAACCAAGGAACTGCTACTACAACAGCGAGTGCGAATTATGCAGTCTTCTTTAGAGATGGTTCTGCTATAATGTTTGATCCTGCTATTGTAAGTACTTCTTCTCCAAAATCTCCTGGTACTGGTTCTGCCGCTGGTGATAAATTACAAGAAGATGGCTTGGTATATGGTATTACTGCAATATATGATACTAATGGTGCAAAGGGACCTAATATCGTATCTAATTGCTCTGCAGCGTCTCTTGGTGTAGAAAAAGATACGAGTGATATCGGAGAATGTACTCCTAAAAATCGTGTAATCAAGGACCAGTTTGGTGTAAGATTAAGAGGTGGCTATGCAGTACCTAATGGTGCAGCTGCAAGATGGGCATTTGAAAACTAATTAGTTTAATTCTTATAAAAAAAAGAGGCTACAGAAGCCTCTTTTTTTTATTTTTAATACATCTTTTAATCTACTCTATAAGCTCTACATTCATTATATGATGCGACGAATAGCACAATACTCCATTTCCATTAATTAAATTACTTGAATTTGCAAGAATAAAAAAAACTGTAAGTATTACAATACAAGGTTTTCAGAAACATTATAGACCAAAAGATCTATATCATCTTATCTACCTCAAACAATCTAAAATTAACCCTTTTATTGATGAAAATATCCTCTATAAGGGGGTAATATAAATAGTGTAGATGAAGAAAATAATTTAATTAAGATGAGGGAGAGAGAGTATGAGACGTGAATTTAAGAAGAAATCAAGAATTCTTTTAATTGATGACAATTATGAACATTTATCAGGAATAAGGGAGCTATTAAATTTAGAAGGTACTTTTGATGTAGTAGGAATTGCAACAAATGTTACTATGGGACTAAATTTAATAAAAAAATACCAACCAGATGTTGTTTTATTAGATATGAATATGCCAGAAAGAGATGGCCTTCAAGGAATTTTAGAAATCAACAAACTTGAATTAGGCACAAAAGTACTTGCACTATCTGGATATGACGATGCTGATTTAATTTTCAGAGCTATGAAAATTGGAGCTAAAGGTTATGTTCTAAAAACTATGGCATCTGCGCAATTAATTTATGCAATTGAGGAAGTACTAAATGGGAAAATTTATCTTCCTAATGCATTAACATCAAGATTCTTTGAATACTTCCAAAAATCATTCCAAGAAGAAAATTCTAAACAAGAAAATTCTATGGATGAAGAAAATTTATTAAATGAATTAACGCAAAGAGAAGAAGAAGTTTTGGAATTATTAACTCAAGGTATTACATATAAAGGAGTAGCAAATAAGTTATTTATTTCAGAAACAACTGTAAAAACTCACGTTAACAATATATTCCAAAAATTACAAGTAAATGACAGAACACAAGCTGTACTTTATGCAATAAATAATGGATTTTTAACAAAAAGAGTTAAAATAGCAGTTTAGGTAATATTAAATGAAAAAAATCGTAAGACAACAAAATTACTTAAAAGAATTAATAAATTCTCAAGAAAACCGTCCGATTTCAAAAGAGACTTTAAGATCTACTTTAAAAGGTCTTTTAGAACCTCTTCTTGATAAGCCGGAAGTAGGAGTTGTCTTATACAGAATTATCGATCAAACAGGCTTAAAAGGCTTAATACAAAGACTAAAGTTCTCAGAAATAGAAGCTTATGATTTTTCAGATGAAAGTGAAAATCTGAGAGAAAAAGTATGGGCAAATACAGAATTTTTATGCGTTTTAACTCATAGATTTGTTTCAATAATTTTATGGGATTCCAAAACAGATGATAAAAATTTTGTAAGATATTATTCTATTTACAATTCTAGACTGCAAGAAGAAGCTCTCGATATTATAAATAGAAATTCAATTATAGATGTAAAAGGTTTTCATGATCGTTTCCGTCCTGATAGACGTGATAATACTCTTTTAAACTCATCTATAAGAAAAATCATTGAAAACTTAGATGAATCATCAAAAGATGCCGTACTAGGCTTTGCAGAAGAACAAACCTTAGAGCCTGTATATGACGATAATACAAGATATATTGCTCATGAAATAAAAAATCAGCTATCTATTTGTGATTTATACACAGAAGTTATTCGTAAGTACTGTGCAAAGAATAATATAAATGATGAAAACATAAATAAAAACTTGAATTGTATTTCTAGAGCGATACAATTGGCTAGTAACTCATTAATTAGTCTAAAATCAATAAATAATCTTGATTTAAAAGCCTTAATTTTAAAAGATATAATATCAGAAATTGTTGATTTGACGAAAGTATATTCTGAATGTAAAAATATTGAATATATTGTAGAAAACGAAGCTGAGTGCGAAATTTTAGCAGATAAAGATAAAATATCATCAGTTTTAATAAATCTGATAAAAAACGCCTCTGAAGCTTTTGAGATAGATGAAAATGTTCCTAAAAATGGTAAGTATATTAAAATTAAAACTGAAATAGATGGAGATTTTGGAATCATTCGAATTTCCAACAATGGAAAAGAAATCGTAGATTCTCAAAGAATATTTGAGAAAGGATTTACAACAAAAAATGCTGGCAGCGGACTTGGACTTATTATGAGTAAAAAAGCTATGGAAGAACAATTTGGGCAATTAGAATTAGTACATAGCGATTCTGATTATACAGAATTTATAGTAAAAATAGGACTTGTATAAAAATGGATTTAATTTCTAATAGAACGATAGAAATAACAAAACTAGGAATGGATGGCTTACTTGATAGACAGCATGCCATTTCTTCTAACATTGCTAACGTTATGACTCCTGACTATCAAAGAAAAGAGGTTGCTTTTGAGAGTCAACTTTCAGAAATTATTGAAAAAGAAGATTTAAAAGATTACATCAAGGGACAAAATAGCATAGAATATAAACCACCAATGGTAGATGTTTTTACAGGCGATGTACATACTTTTAGAACTCCTACTATGCAAGAAAAAGCTTATTTAAAATCAAATACGTTTGAACAATTCAGACCGCAAGTCGTTACTGATATTTATAGCGGAGTAAATTCAAGCGGAAATAATGTCGAACTTGAAAAAGAAATGATGGATTTATCTAAAACTGGTACAAGATATATGGTATTATCAAACCTTGAAAGACGAGAATTTACAAGCATTTCTGAAGCAATTAAAGGTCAATAACATATAAAAAGGAGGGGGAATAATGAGTTTTAATATATTTGATATCGCGGGCTCAGGAATGACCGCTCAAAGAATAAAAATGGATACAGTTGCGAGTAATATCGCAAATATAAATACAACAAGACAAGCAGATGGCTCAAAAGGTGTATACATAAAAAAAGATGTATCATTTAGAACTGTATATGAAGATACTATGAACAGAGGCTATTCTAATTTTTCCTCAAACAGTCCTGATGCAGAATTTGACCCTAAAACTGGAAATATGCTAATTAATGCCAATATAGCATTAAATAATGGTATGATTTCAGGAGGAGTAAGAGTTGACGAAATTTACGAAGCAGAAAACGGAGTAAAGACTATTTATGATCCATCACATCCAGATGCAGATGAAGAAGGCTATGTTGATGTACCTAATATAAATCTTGTTGAAGAAATGGTTGGTATGATTTCCGCATCAAAAGCTTATGAAGCAAATGCAACGGTAGCAGAGAACGTCAAGACAATGATGCAAACAGCTATGAATATTTAGGGATAAATCAGGGGAATTAAAGGGGTAAATTAAAAAATAAAAGGGGTTAAAAATGGACTTCTCTATTGGAATAAGTGAGTTTAATACAAATTATAATTTGAATGCAATTAATGATTATAACAGATTCTTACAAGGCAACGCTTCTTTTGATGTAGAAAAAACTCAATTTGATGAAGTATTAGAAAAAGCCGCAAAAAATTATCCTGTAAAGGATAAGAATGATCCGACAGGTCTTGGAAATTTTGCAACCAAAATGGGCAATGCAATTGGTGATAGCTTAAATGCCGTAAATGATGCAAAATTAGAGGCTCATAGAATGCAAGAAGATATTGCAATGGGTGGTTCTACAAGTATCCATGATGCAATGATTGCAGCAGAAAAAGCATCTCTAAGTATGCAAATGGCAATCCAAGTAAGAAATAGAATTCTAAGTGCATATACTGATATTACAAATATGGCTATTTAATTAATGCAGAACCCCAAATGGCGAAGTCATTGTGGGTTCAATTCCACAATAAATAAAGCTACCAATAGAAAGCTTATTGGCGGCGGTAAGGACTCTGCCGAGCAAAAGTTGACTAAATGTCAAGTTTTGCGAGAGGGGCAGAACCCCAAATGACGAAGTCATTGTGGGTTCAATTCCACAATAAATAAAGCTACCAATAGAAAGCTTATTGGCGGCGGTAAGGGGAATTGAACCCCTGTTTGGAGAATGAGAATCTCCCGTCCTAACCACTAGACGATACCGCTTTATATT
The DNA here is from genome assembly GCA_944325535.1 of Candidatus Gastranaerophilales bacterium. Lineage (GTDB taxonomy): Bacteria > Cyanobacteriota > Vampirovibrionia > Gastranaerophilales > Gastranaerophilaceae > CAG-196. The sequence goes on along the minus strand of CALVAL010000003.1, from coordinate 24,120 downwards.
GGCATATAATCTGAATAAATAACACTGGCCCAATCATCCTCAAAGTAACTAATTTGAGTAAGAGTTCCTGTTTTTATCAGATTTTTAAACTGATTTAGTGGAGTCAATTCTAATGCTAATGCAATAGCAGCTTGTACTACATCAGGAGTTGTTACAACAATTATTCTATTTCCCTTATTTTCTTCTACAAGCCCTTCTATCACAGCTTTCACTCTAGAATTAAACTCTTCTATAGATTCACCATTTTTTGGCTTTTTCAAAATAACTTGTGGACCAAATTCATCGAATAAGTCTGAATAAGAGCGGCCATGCCATTCACCATGATTTCTTGCTGGTAAATCAATAGTAGTAATCTTTTTCTTAAATAATTTCGCAATTATTTGAGCTGATTGAGTACATCTTGCAGAAGAGCTTGCATAAATAGTATCATAGGCAACTGCTCTATTTTCAAGATAGCCACAAACTTTCTCTATTTCTTCTTCCCCAAATTCATTCAATTTAGGATATTTTTCAGTATCACAAATAATACCATCCAATGTATGAACAGTAGCACCATGTGTTATAAAAGTTATTTTGCATTTACGCTTAAACATCAATCAGCCCTCTTATATGGATATTATATCATATTATTTTAATAATACCATATTTTTGTATGATTGACTTATTAAAAAAAAACATTAAACTAATCATGTAAAGATGTAACTAAACACAAGGAGATATATTATGGGCAAACGACTAGATGGTTCTTCATTATTTTCAGGAATTAATGCAGGACTTACAAATTCTTTTTCTCTATTATCAAGTCAATATACTGATGGACTGACTATAGAAAATTTAAGCAGTGCACTAAGTAATACTGCTATTACAAATACTGGATATGGCTCTACATTTTCTTCTTACTTATTAAATAATTTTAATTCAGTAGATTCAAATGCTGATGGTACAATTTCTGCTGATGAAATACAAAAACTTATGAATAACATGGCAACTCAAGGTCTTACAAGAGAACAAATTATGTCCTTAGGAGCATCTTCTGGTATGAGCACATCTTTACAAGAGACCGTACTATCTCATTTTGATGATATTGATACAAATAAGGATGGTAAAGTTACCAATCAAGAAATAAATGCCTATGGAGTGACTTCTTCTATAGAAAAACAAAAAATAGAGGACACAAATAGAATTATAAACAACATGTCTTTATATTATGGAGATGATCTTACTGAATATGAAGGCAGTATGCTTGATTATAGATATTTAGATGATGAAGAAAATTCATAATATAATAAATTTAATTAAAAAAATCGGTTATTTAAAATAACCGATTTTTTTTGTTTATTTATTTTGTTCAATATCTATTTTCTTAGGCTTATTCAATACACTTATAATACTCAAAACTATCATTATTAAAATAAGCACTGCAATATAAATAAAATAGTTTCTTAAAACACCTGTAAAGTAAGTAGCCAAAGCTCCACCGACAATCGCTACAAATGTTAATACCGCTACTGTCTTTTTTTGAGATAAACCAGCCTTTAATAGTTTATGGTGAATATGTTCAGCATCTGCTACAAAAGGAGATTTACCCTTCATAATACGTCTTAGACTTGAATAGGTAATATCCATAATAGGCACTGCAAGCACCAGGAATGGCAACAATACTGCAAGAGCAGCACCCTTCATAACACCGGCTATCGATAAAGTTGCAAGTAAAAAGCCAGAAAATAACGCCCCTGAATCACCCATAAATATTTTTGCCGGATTAAAATTGAAGGTTAGAAACGCAAGCATAGAACCAGCAAGAATAAATGCAATCAAAGCGGTGATATGCTGTGCCGGAGAGACTGCAACTGCAATCAAAGCTAAGGTAATAGAACTTACAGTAATTACAGAACCAGCTAGACCATCTACCCCATCAATAAAATTAACCGCATTGGAAATTCCAACAATCCAAAGCAATGTAATAGGATAAGAAAATATTCCTAAATTTATTACACCACCCATAGGATTAAAAATAGTATCAATTTGTACACCTAGTAAATATACAATAGTGGCAATTGAAAGCTGAATTAATAATTTAAATTTTGCATCTAAATTATAAATATCATCAACTAAACCTAATAAAAACATTAAAGAACCACCAAGAAGAATTCCTGAAAGTAAGCTACCATAAGGATAATAGCTCAATAGAACAAGTACTAAAAATGTTAACATTGCACTTGTCCAAATAGCAATTCCTCCAAGCCTTGAAATAGGAGCCTTATGAATTTTCCTTTCATTAGGTAAGTCGACTAAGCCTTCTTTTTGAGAAAACTCTATTACAAAAGGTACAATAAATACCCCAATTAAATATGATATAAATGCACCGATTATATGTGCTTGTGTAAGTTTAATAATAATTTTCCTATCCTCATCTTTCTAGTACAATGGGTACTTTTCACAAAGTTTTAAAGAATCTTTTCTTAAATTATCTAAAACATCTTCATTCTCAGAATTCTTTATAGCTTCTGCAATAATTCTAGCAACTTCTTTCATATCGTATTCTTTAAATCCGCGAGTAGTCATTGCAGCAGCACCTAATCTAATACCACTTGTAACAAATGGACTTTGTGGATCATTTGGAACAGTATTTTTATTTGCAGTAATACCAACTCTTTCCAAGATATTTGCCATATCTTTACCTGTTTTACCAGTTTTTCTTAAATCAAGTGTCATTAAATGATTTTCTGTCATACCACCAACGATATCCATTCCATTATCAAGAAGACCTTGAGCTAATGATGCAGCATTTTTAACAATTTGTTTAGCATATTCTTTAAATTCAGGCTCTAATGCTTCTTTTAATGCAACTGCTTTTCCTGCCACGATATGTTCTAAAGGCCCCCCCTGAATTCCTGGAAATACTGCTTTATCAATTATAGTTGCGAATTCTTCGTCGCACATTATAATACCACCACGAGGGCCTCTTAGAGTTTTATGAGTTGTTGTTGTAACAAACTGAGCATAACCTGCAGGTGATGGGTGAACACCGCCCGCTACTAGTCCTGCAATGTGCGCGATATCAGCTAATAGGTACGCACCAACTTCATCTGCAATTTCTCTAAATTTTTTGAAATCAATTATTTTTGAATAATTACTTGCTCCACAAATAATTAGTTTTGGCTTATGTTCTAGAGCTTTTTTACGTACATCTTCATAATCGATATTACCATTTTCATCTACACCATAGCTTTTTACATCATAAAAAAGTCCAGAAAAATTAACAGGAGAACCATGACTTAAATGACCGCCATTTGATAAATCCATACCTAATACTTTATCACCAGGCTTAAGCACTGCAACAAATACTGCCATATTTGCTTGAGCACCAGAATGTGGCTGAACATTCGCATGATCCATACCAAATAATTTACAAGCTCGTTTTTGAGCTAACTCTTCTATTTTATCTATAACTTCGCAGCCATTATAATAACGCTTATGAGGTTTTCCTTCTGCATACTTATTTGTAAGTACACTTCCACAAGCTTCCATAACTGCTTTTGAGGTAAAATTTTCACTAGCAATTAATTCTATTGTAGTTTGTTGTCTTTTTAGCTCTTCATCAATATATTGAGCAACTTCACTATCAACTTTTTTAATATTTTCTAATCCCATTTTACCCCTCCAAATACTCTATCCCCAATTCTAATTATAATTAAAAAAAATAAAAGAATGTGTAAACAAATGTAAAAGTTATGATGCTTTATATTCTTTTTTGAGCTTTAATAGATATGTAGTGTGTGTAAATTTTAGAAGAAGGAGATTTTATGATTTCAAAGGTTAATTATGCTAAATTAGAGCCTTTTATTAAGGCAAGTTCAGTTTTAAAAGGTTCTGAAAATGAAAAGGCTGCAAAAGAATTACAAAAGCACATAAAACTTTTTAAAGATACTCCTAGTGGAGATTCTTTATTGCTTGCCGGGAAAAATGCTATAAAAAATATTGTTCCGGAAAATAGTATTAACTACATTGCTTAATAACGTTACAATAAAAAAGCTCCGAAATTATCGGAGCTTTTTTATTTATGCATTTTCTAAATTTTCAACATTCTCAGGAGTTTTTCTTTCAAAGACTATTTTTTCATCTTCTAGTTTTAAAAGAATTGTATCGCCTGGCTGATAAGCATTTGTCAAAATTTCCTCAGCTAATTGATCTTCAATTTTCTTTTGAATCAATCTTCTAAGAGGTCTAGCACCATAAGCCTCATTGTAACCATCTTTAGCTAAGAAGTCTTTAACCTCATCAGTTACTTCAATTGATAAATCTCTTTCAGAAAGACGTTTGAATAAATCTTTCATCATAAGATCTACAATTTCACGAATTTCTTCTTTGCTCAAGTGAGAGAATACAATGATATCATCAATACGGTTCAAGAACTCTGGTCTAAATGCTTTTTTCAACTCTTCATTTACTGTATCTTTAAGTTTTTCATACTTATCTTTCTTTTCGCTTTCGGCAGTTGAAAAACCTAATTTACCTTGAGTTGTAATCATACTTGCACCAACGTTTGATGTCATAATGATTACCGTATTTTTGAAGTTTACATGTCTTCCCTTAGCATCTGTTAATCTACCGTCATCCAATATTTGCAACATTATATTAAATACATCTGGATGAGCTTTTTCGATTTCATCAAAAAGAATAACAGAATAAGGTTTTTTCCTTACAAGCTCTGATAAATGACCACCATCATCATAGCCTACATATCCTGGAGGTGAGCCGATAAGTTTTGCTGTTGAATGTTTTTCCATAAATTCTGACATATCAACTCTTATCATATTATCTTCACTTCCAAAGATTGCTTCAGCAAGAGCTTTTGCAAGTTCTGTCTTACCTACACCGGTAGGACCTGAGAAAATAAAGCTACCAATTGGTCTATTTGGAGATTTTAGACCTACTCTTGCACGTCTTATCGCTTTAGCAATAGCTGTTACAGCATCACTTTGACCGATTACACGAGCATGAAGAGTATCTTCTAGTTTTAGTAATCTTTCTGATTCTCCTTCTGTTAGCTTAGTAACAGGAACACCAGTCATAGTAGCAATTACTTCAGCAACATCTTCTTCTGTTACTGTCGGTTTATTAGCATCATTTTTACGACGCCATTCTTCAGAGACTTCACGAATACGATCTTTCATATTTGCTTCATCGTCTCTTAAAGCAGAAGCTCTTTCAAATTCTTGATTACGAATAGCTTCTTCTTTTTCTCGAATAATTTCTTTTAGTTCTTTATCTAATTCCTTGCCTTCTGGAGATAAAGTGCAGACTTTTAAGCGAACTTTTGAGCTTGCTTCATCAACGACATCAATAGCTTTATCTGGCAAAAATCTGTCATTTATATATTTGCTTGATAATTTTGTCGCTGCAACTATAGCTTCATCTGAAATAATCAAATTATGATGTTCTTCATATTTTGATTTAAGACCTCTAATAATTTCAATAGTCTCATCGATTGAAGGCTCATCAATAATTACAGGTTGGAATCTTCTTTCTAAAGCAGAATCCTTTTCAATGTATTTACGGTATTCATCTGAAGTTGTAGCACCAATTACCTGTATTTCACCTCTTGAAAGAGCTGGTTTTAAAATATTTGCAGCATCAATAGCACCTTCAGCTGCACCTGCTCCAATCAATGTATGCATTTCATCAATTACAAGAATAACATTTCCTGCTTGACGAATTTCATCCATAATTTTTTTCAAACGTTCTTCAAATTCACCACGATATTTTGTACCAGCAATAAGTAGTCCCATATCAAGCTGAATAATTTTCTTATCTTCTAATATATCAGGCACTTCACTATTTACAATTCTGATAGCAAGCCCTTCTGCAACTGCAGTTTTACCAACCCCTGGTTCTCCTAACAATACAGGGTTATTTTTAGTCCTTCTCGCAAGAATTTGGATAACTCTTTCAATTTCTTTTTCTCTACCAACAACAGGATCTAATCTTTGTTCTGATGCTGCTAGTGTTAAATCTGTACCAAATTCATCCAAACTAGGAGTCTTAACCTTGCTTGCTTGAGAGCTTGAAGATGAACCTCCAACTCCTGCAGATGCGGTTTGAGGTTTTGAATCACCTAGCATTTTAACAACATTACTTCTTACTTTATTCAAGTCAACGCCTAAATTTTCTAAAACTCTTGCGGCAACACCTTCACCTTCACGGATTAATCCAAGTAATAAGTGTTCAGTCCCGATATAGTTATGTCCAAGTTGTCTTGCTTCATCCCAAGACAATTCCAAAACTCTTTTTGCTCTAGGAGTAAAAGGTATTTCAACAGCAACAAAACCAGAGCCACGACCTATAATTTTTTCTACTTCAATACGCGCATCTTTTAAATTTACACCCATTGATTTTAAGGTCTTAGCTGCGATACCTGTTCCTTCTCCAATAAGTCCTAATAAGACTTGCTCAGTACCTACAAAATTATGACCAAGCCTTCTAGCCTCTTCTTGAGCAAGCATAATAACTTTTATCGCTTTTTCAGTAAAACGTTCGAACATTTATATTTTCCTCTTCTTATAATAAATATATTTATAAATATATGTTACAAAATATTTACAAAATTTTCAAGGGGTAGTATAGAATAGAAAAGAACTAAATCCTATTTGATATTAGGAAAAGCATAGATGGTACCGTCGTCTCCTCGCCATTTCAAATAACCCGTCTTTGGAGTCTTATCTATATCAAATACAGACACCAAAGCCCAATTTCCTCTTATAGCAGTAAGATTTATTTGCTTCACATAACGAAATGTCGCAACAGTTTGAGATAAATCTTCACTACGTGCTTTTAATACTTCAATTTCATCTGGCGCATCTTTTAAAAGTCGAAGTCCATATTTACGCCCATACATATTATAAAAGCTAAGCCAAGGCAAAAATTGAAATCTATCCTCTGTATTTACCCAACCTTTAGCGCCAGTTTTTTTATCATAAATTACTTCTACCCAACCTTCATCACCAATATCTGAAACATACAAAAACCCTAAGCGCTTTTCATTTAATAAAACTCCAAAAACGCTATCAGGCATCGTTTCTGCTTTGTATGAAAAATCAATCTTTTTGACTATTTTTGAATTAGCCTCTGGCTCAGAAAAAATAGTTATACTATCACCTGTCTGATACATACCTATTGTCCCCTTTGGAATAGAATCCATATAAAATGGCATCGTATCAGCAAATATTGGTTGCATAAAAAATAACATACATGTTAATATAAAAACTTTTCTCATCATCTCATTCTTTATCCTTCTTGAATATTGTATCATTTTAGATATTTTAATACAAATCAGAAGAAAAAGAGCACTAATCTTGCTACGATTAGCACTCTTTTGATTTAAAACTATTTTACTCTCTAAAACTCAATTCTGAAATATTTTTCTTTAGTACAGCTCTAACATTAGCCATTTGAGTTTCAATAATTTCATCTGTCATTGTAGAATTAGCATCTTGCATTTTTATTCTAAATGCAACAGATTTAAATCCTTCTTGAACGTGTTCACCCTCATATACATCAAATACTTCACAACCGTTAAAGATATTATTAGCAACTCCTTTTTTAACAACTTTTTCTAATTCATCCCAAGTTGTTTTTTGAGGAACAATAACTGCTAAATCTCTTTGTACTTCTGGGAATTGTGGTAATTTTTTATATCTAACTACACTTTCATTAACTCCTGAAATTAGCATATCTAGGTCTAACTTAAAAACAAAAGCGTTTTGATTTAATTTCAACTTAGACTTCAATTCAGGATGAATTTCTCCATAGTATCCAATAATTTCAGGTTTTTTACCAAGCATTGTAAGCACTGCAGCACGATATGGATGCATGCATTTATGAGACTCTGATAAAGGAGAATCTGCAAGCAAAGCAAATTTTATTCTTCTTGCAAGCCCAAATTCATTTAAAACCTTATCTACAACACCTTTCACTGTATAAAAATCAACATCACCTGTAGTTTGCCATAGAGAATTTTGAACATTACCTGTTATAATTCCTGCTAGTACTTGAGTCTCTTTTACTCCGGATTTTTTTTCTTCTGATTCTGCTATTTTTACATAGCTTCTTCCAATTTCATATCCCCAAAAATCTTTTTGTCCATTGTCATAATTATATTTCATACAATTCAATAGACTTGGTATTAATGATTGTCTTAACATTGCATAATCTTCTGAAGCAGGATTTTCAACATAAATCGCATTCTCTTTATCATATGGGATATTGAATTGTTTTAATAAAGGCTCACCAATTAATGATGAAGTTTGCATTTCATTCAAACCTAATCCCATCATAATATTTCTAATTTTTGCGATAACTCTTTCTGCAAGAGAGATTTCTGCAACACCGGAACGATTTGGTAAAGTTGGAGTAATTTTATCATACCCGTTAATTCTAGCAATTTCTTCTATCAAATCAGATTCTCTTGTTACATCGTCAGCTCTGAATGATGGGACTTTAACTTTACAAGCTATTTCATTTTTACCCAAAATTTCAAAACCTAATTTTTCTAGTATTGAAAGGCATTTTTGAGCGTCTATTTCACAACCTAAAATACGCTTAATTTGAGGATATCTTAGAGTAATTTCAACAGGCTCTAATTTATTATTTCCGGTCTCTACCATTCCTTCAAACTTAGCATCAGCATATTTTTCTAAAAGTTCTACAGCTCTTAATAGACCAGGTCTTACAGCTTCAATATCAATACCTCTTTCAAATCTTGCACAAGCATCAGATTTATAGCCAACACTTCTTGAGCTTTTTCTATTCGCTTTTGGCGTAAAATAAGCTGCCTCTAGTGCAATATTTTTTGTATTATCATCGATTTCAGAATTAGCACCGCCAAATACACCGCCTAAACATACAGGCTCTTTTTCTGTTGCAATAACTACTGAATCAGTGGTTAATTCTCTTTCAACTTCATCTAAAGTAACTAATTTTTCTCCGGCATTTGCACGTCTTACACACAAATACCCATTTAGTTTATCAAAATCAAATGCATGAAGAGGTGTACCATATTCAAGCATTACATAATTTGTAATATCAACTACGTTATTAATAGCTCTTACACCTGAAGCAATAAGTCTTTTTTGCATCCAATCAGGAGAAGGCTTAATTACAACATCTTTTAAAATACCGATTGAGTAATATTTACAAACATCATTGTCTTTTATTTCTACCTTAAAATCTGCATCCTCTGTTTCTCTTTTTGCATATTCAAATTTTAATGGTCTATCGAATAATGCAGATAATTCTCTTGCAATCCCAATAACAGATACTTGATCACCACGGTTTGCAGTAGGTGCTGTATGTAAAATAAAATCTTTTTCAAAACCTAAGACATTTTCTACATCAAGACCTAATCCTACATTTGGAAAAATTCTATTTAGAATAAGAATTCCATCTTCTTCTTGATAATTTCTATCACTCACACCCAATTCATCAGCTGAACATAACATACCTTGTGATTCAACTCCTCTAATTGTTGCCGGTGTAAGTTCAAATTGTTCACCGGTTTTTCTATCCAAAACCTTAGAACCAACAGAGGCATAAGGAATTACTTGACCTACTTCTATATTTTGAGCTCCGCAAACTACAGTCTTAACACCAGTTCCAGTATTTACAGTAACTAAATGAAGCCTGTCAGAATTAGGATGGTTATCTATTTTTTCGATTTTTGCAGTAATAATATTTGTAAATTTAGGTCTTAATTCTTCAACCTCTTCCACTTCTAATCCGCTCATAGTAAGCTCATGAGCAATTTGATTTACATCTATATCTTTTAAATCTACTAATTCATTTAACCATTTTAATGAAACTTGCATATATTCCTACCTCTCTATTTTTCTATATTATACAACATAAAAATTTACAGAATGTAACAAATTAGCAAATTTTTTATTTTTTTTGTTTTAATAATATATATTGGTGTGTATTATAAGGAGATGTCTAATGTTAGAATGCAACAGTGTAAACAAAATTAATTATATATCAAAACCAGCATTTAAAGCTGAAAATGCAACAAAACCTGAAGAAAAACCGCCAAAAGATTTAGCACCAATAAAAAAGAACTCTTTAGATATTTTAGCCATCTATAATTCACCTTTAGTTAAAAATATAGATAAAAAAGAATTAGAACCATCTCCAATAATTGATATTCCTTTTGAAAAACCTGATTTAATAGAAGGTGAAAAGATTTACACATCAGATGGTAAGCTTCATTCAATTGTTAAAAAAGATGGTAAAAACGAAACAACATATTATGTAAATCAAGACACAAATAAAGTTGAAAAAATAGAAATTAAAGACAAAAAGAGCGGAAAATTAGTTAAAACACAAGAATATAACTATGAAGATGATGAGCTGGATGAGATTTACATAAGGGATTTTAATAAGAACGGTGAATCTGAAAAAAGTTCTTGTTACGATAAACTAGGAAAACCTATTTTTGTATGCAAAGATACAATAGATAACTATGGAAGAAAAACAACTCTTTCTCATGATTTCGGGTATCAATACGGAGTTTCAGCATATGACGAAAAAAGAAAAGAGAATGTTCGCATAAATATGAAAGAGAATAAAGAAATAACTAGCATGCATTCACACAGAGAAACACCCAAAGGAGACCAAGATATTAGAGTCGATTTTTATAACGGATCTCCTATAAATATAAGAAAAACAGTTGAAACTACATTACCTAATTTTATAGGTGAAACTCTTAAAACAGAAGAATTTGAACCTGCACCCAAATTTGAATTTGATGAAGGTCTAGCTGACTTAGAAGGTGAAAAAACTTATTATTCTAATGGAGCAATAGAATCCAATAAAACCAATATAAACGGAGAAAATGCGGTTGTTTCTTTTGAGCCAAATGGAAATATTTCAAAAGTTGATTTTGGTACTAAGAAAATTTATAACTATAAATTCTACCAAAAAATAGAAGAACAATTAGATAATGACACAACAAAAACAACAGGATACTATAAAGATGGCGGTTACTTTGTAACAGTTGGTAATGATAAAAATTACAAAGAATTAGACATCAATAAGAACGGAAATATTTCACAGTACGAAGAAGTCTCAACAGATGAAAATGGCAGAGCAAATCATAGAGCTATGTATTTTAACGAAAACGGATTTTTAAATGATGTTTATGAATACATTGATGAGTAATCACAAATTTGTTTTGTAAAAACATATGAAATAGATTAAATATCAAATTTTTCAGCATATTTTACCAGAGCGTTATATACCTCTGGTAAAATTTTACCCTCACGCACTTCTTTATATAAAATAAGCAAAGCTTCTATCCTACTGAGCTTTTTACGATAGACTCTTGCCTCTCTCAAGGCACTGTATTTATCCGCAATTGAAACTATTTGAACTCCTATAGTAGAAGGAAGATTACCTTCTTCAAGTGCTGGATAGCCAGAGTGTTTCATATTCTGATGATGGTATTTTATTAGCTCTAATGTATCAGGTGATAAATGCTGAGTCTTTAATAATTCATAGCCTAGAGTCGAGTGAATATTCATAATTTCACGCTCTTTTAGGTTCAATTTAGCAGGCTTATTCAAAATTTTAGATGGAATAAGTACTTTTCCTAAATCATGTAACATTGAAGCTTCTTTTAACACTGATTTATCAAGTCCGGCTTTTATATCCTCTGATAAAATCATATATACACCTTGTGCTATTTTACAAGTCTCATTCATATGCCCGCCTGTCAGCTCTTTTAGAGTTTTTGTATCCACTGATGGCTTTATTTTATATTTTTTTAATAGCCCTGAAATTTTAGGATTCATTTTCATCATACGCTTTAGTGCATATTTATGAACCTTTTCATCCTTAGGAGCTTTCAAAAATGTCTTTCCCGTATCATCTTCTGCATAGACAAAAAAACTGTTACTATTTATTTGAACAGCACCCTTTAATCTTACTCTCTTTTCTTTTTGTGGGGAAATTAAAAACATTTTTCTTCTTCTATTTATAACTTAATATAAGTTTACAATATTAATAAAAATATATCAACCTCTATTACCACATTATGGGATAAATTTTTTATGAATATTCAATATCATAAATAAGAAAAAAGGAGATTTTTATGAGTGAAAAACGTTTTTTAAACTACGTTCTAGTAGAAGGAGTTTTACTCGCAATTTTAGGTATACTTATGCTTATGCTTCCTAAAATAACAACTATAACTTTAGGAGCTTTACTTTGTATAGCACTTATGATTTATGGGGGATACAAAACTATAAATGCTTTCCTTACAAGGAATTATTTAAGACACTATATTTTTAATATGGTTTTAGGAATTTTATTATTTGCTCTAGGCATAATTCTATTTATTTCTCCAGCATTTAATCTTATTTTGATTACTGGAATTATAGGGATTTATTTTCTAATGGAAAGTATTGCATCTACAGCTTTTGGGCTGCAAAATCGTAAAACTCTTTATTTTTGGTGGGCAAATGTTTTTGTAGGAATAATTCAATTTTTACTTGGACTAATTATTATATTGGGACTTCCATCTACTTCTATTTGGGTTATAGGAACTCTCGTAGGAATAAACTTTTTAATCTCAGGAATGATAATGATTAGTATGTTTATTTCAACTAAATACATATATAACTAAGGAGAACTAAAATGACAGAAGAAAAAATTTTAAATATTAGGAACAACTCTGAAGAGGCTGCAAATTATTTTTCAAAAAAATTAGCCTTCACGCTGGGGCCAATTGAGCTAAAAGAATTAAGTGAAGAGGGAAAAAATATTAAAATTATAGATGTCCGTTTAAATTCTGACTATCAAGTAGGACATATACCAGAAGCAATTTCTATACCTTACGAAGAATTACCTGAAAAACTAAAAGAATTAAATAAAGAAGATTTACACGTGGTCTACTGTTATAATAATTATTGCCATCTTGGAGCAAGAGCAGCGTATATGCTTGCACAAAACACATTCTCTGTGATGGAACTTGAAGGTGGATTCAAAACTTGGGCAGAAGATTTTAGATTTGCTATTGTTCAATAATATAACTAATTAAAAAGCTCTAGATGAACTAGAGCTTTTTAATATTTATAACTTCAACCAAACTGCACCATATGGTTGTATTCTTAAATGCATTGTCCTATTTTTGAGTGAAATATCAACACTAACATCATCATCGTTAATCAAGTTTTTCAAATGATCAATATGCCCATCTGACTTTAATACTATATCTACTGGAATTGTTATTTCTGCAATTAGCTTTTCATCAGATAAGTTATTTATTACTAAGATTTTTTCATCTTTATAGCTTCTAATATAAGCAAAATTATGTGGCGAAGCTGTTTTTAGTAATGTAAAATCCCCTCTTGACATTGATGGTAAGCTTTTTCTTAATGCAATAAGATTTTTTACTTTCTTATAGACTTTACTATTAAATTCATAATAGTCTTTTGAAGCTCCATAGAATAATTTTGCAGGAACAGCCCCTCTATTAATATCTCTGCTGTCAAAATAGCTTAAAAGCTTAAATTTACTTTTCTTATGTTTAATAATTCTTTCTTTTTCGTTTTTCCTAGCATTAGCGAAATTATTTCTTACTCCAACTTCATCCCCATAGTATACAATAGGAATTCCCGGCATCGACATCAAAATAGAAAACGCCATTTCAATTCTATCAGGATCATTGTCTAAAAAATTAGCAAGTCTTCCGCTTACTCCAAGTCCTTTTCTGAATTCAGCACCTTTTGAAACTAAAGCATTATAAATGATTTCTCTAGTAGGTACATCTATCATTTCAAGTGTTAGCTCATCATGTACTCTTAAAAATACTCCCCACGCAGATGTAGAAGGGATTTGCGGAGTATCTTTATAAGCATTTATAAAATGTTGCTTATCTCCCGTAATTAAAGCCGCCCAAATAGCAGGCATATAAGGGAAATGGTATGCTATTTGAAATTCATCTGTTCTTTTTATTTCTTTTTCTTGACCATTAATTGTTGTTTTAAACTTTCTTTCTTTGCCGAAATAAGGCAAGATGTCTTTCGGATACTGACAAGCTTCTGCTTGAATTACTGTTCTTGGAGCTGTCATTTGAATATAATTACTCAATAATTTTACTATCGCATGAGTCTTTGGCAAATTTTCAGCTGTTGTACCATCTTCTTTTGAAAGATATGGAATCGCATCCATTCTAAAAATATCAATACCTATATTTGTCCAATAATTTATTGTATCAAGCCAGTAGTATAGAACCTCCGGATTTTCCCAATTTATATCTAACTGAAACGGATAAAAAGTATGGTAAAAATAATAATCTTTTCCATTTAGCGTTACTTTTCTATAATGATTTTCAGTTATTTCAGGGAATATCAAACGTCTTTTTGAAATTTTTCCATTACGCTCTTTATATTCAATAACGGTTCCGATTTTTTCATCTACATATTTTTTGTATTCAGGCATTTTTTCTTTAACTACAAAATAATCTTTTTTTGAGACATCGCCTTTTAAAAAACTTTGGAACCATTCATGCTCATCTGAAACATGATTTAATACTAAGTCGGATTTTATTTTAAAACCGTTATTCTTTGCTTCAACTACAAATTCTTTAAACTGAGTCTTACCACCCAAATCTGCTCTTATATTTTGAGGATTTTTTACATCAAACCCGGAATCTGACATAGGAGAATCTGCAAATGGTAGCAGATAAAGAGTAGTTACTCCTAAATCTTTTAAATAATCAAACATCGCAGAGGTATCTCTAAAAGTATTTGGCTTTTCTGGAGACACAACCCCAAATTGGTCAACATAGAACATATAAATAATTTCATCTTTATACCAATCATCAGCTCTAGTTAAATCTTCTTTTTTCAATGCTTCAGGTCTTTTTTCAACAGATTCTTTTGCAATTTGCATTACTCTATCATATATTTCTTTTGCTTGTTTTTCTCCGTAGACCTGAACAATAGAAGAATAAATTTCATTTTCAATTCTTTTTGAAACGACCATTTCATCAGCTTGAACAGCTTGAATTTCTTCAGCATATACGCTCATTGGTACGACTGAAAGTGATGAAAATACCATGGTTGATATTAATAATGTTGATAAAAATTTTTTATACATTTTATACTCCTCAAAAGTATTTTATCATAAAATACTTAATCAAACTAAAAAGCCGCACTATTTTAGCACGGCCTTCAATTTGGGGTATAATTTAGGTATACTTTTGAGTCTATACCTCTATAAATAGTCTTCTTCCAACTATATTAGGCTGATTGTTATAATATCCGGCAAAGTAGCCTCCTGCTACAGGTCTATTCTGACCATAATTTGCAAATGGATTTGAATTTTTAGGGGTAACAAATGGATTTCCACTTGTTGCTTGCGCAAAAGGATTAGAACCAGTTGTTCTAGTAATCCCTCCTAGTTGAGCAACATTTGGATTAGCCGTCAAAACTCTTGATAATAAATTTACTATTTCTGCCATATTAGTTAAACCTCTCTATATGGTACTTAATGATTTATTTTCTAAAGTCAATTATCTTATCGGAAATAATTTTCTAAACTTTAACTAAACATAGAAAACATCAACTAAAAGTATTAAATTTTGTAAAAAAAAGTCAATTTTTTATCTAGTATATACTTTATATATACAAGGAGAGAATATGTCAGATCCAATTCAAGCTTTTTTAGATGTAGCAAAAGAAAATAATGTTGATAAGACATTACTTAAATCCTCTTTTGTAAAAAATACCCTAGATAAACTTGAAACTTATGGAAAAGATTTAGGAGAAAGCGTTGAGAATTTGGTAAAAAGACCTCCTTTAAAACCTGCTTTTCCTACCCCTAACTATGAAGAATCAACATTTGTAAAACCTAAAAAAGAAACAACACTATATAATGTAACAAACAGAGAAGATGAAGTACCTTTTATCAAAAAAGCTTCAAAGTTCATTAAAAAAGTTAATTTTGGCATCAAGGGACTTGAAGGAAAAGCTTCTTATCAAAATAATTCTAATGAATATACTATAATAGCAGGAGAAAAATTAGGTTTAGAATATACTAAAGAGCAAGGCTCTACAACAAATGGAATAAAAGGCTCATATAACGTAGGAAATAACAAAGCTGCATTAGAGTACTATTCTAAAAATCCGGTACATTCTTATAGCATATCTATATACAATCAAGATAAAAATAATGGTCTTACAGCTAAATATGCTAATGCAAAAGGAATCAACTCAGCATTTTCAATTGATCAAAATAGCGCATCATTAAGCTGTAATTACAACAAAAAATATACACAATGTAATCTTAGCGTAGGTGGCTATGTTACAACTGGAGAAAACTATTCAAACCCACTAATTGGCATAAACGGAAGAATTACATTTTAAAAAATAAAAAGGAATTAAACAACTTAATTCCTTTATAAAACGGAGTTTAACTAATTTTTTAACTTATAAATTTGTCTTTTAGGTTAAATTGGCGTTTTTTCCCTAGCTTGTAGTCTTAGCTTATGTCACCCAACCATTTGTCTACGTGCGGGGGTAAATATCATTTTGTAATTTTACCATTGAGGGTGACTTGGTGTTTTTAACCTCACTTGTAGTCTTAGCTTATTTCACTCGACCATTTGTCTACGTGCGGGGGTAAATATCATTTTATAATTTTACCATTGAGGGTGACTTGGTGTTTTTAACCTCGCTTGCAGTCTTAGCTTATTTCACTCGACCATTTGTCTACGTGCGGGGGTAAATATCATTTTGTAATTTTACCTTTGAGGGTGACTTGGTGTTTTTAACCTCGCTTGCAGTCTTAGCTTATTTCACTCGACCATTTGTCTACGTGCGGGGGTAAATATCATTTTGTAATTTTACCATTGAGGGTGACTTGGTGTTTTTAACCTCGCTTGCAGTCTTAGCTTATGTCACCCGACCATTTATCTACGTGCGTAGCACCTATTGAGTTGCCATTTCCATTGCAGATTGTAGCAAATCTTTGTTTGACTTAATCAAAGCATTTACAAGTTCCATCTGAACTTTAGCTTGTTGATAATCAGACATATTAGCCTTAAAATCAGTATTTGCCTGCTCTAATAGTCCTGAACGTATTTCACCACGTCCTACAACCGGCTTTCCTGACTCTGGCGTCTCTACAAATAGTCCTTCTTTTACTTCATAAAGACCATTAGGATTGTGAAAATTTGCGGTTGCTATTTTATATAATGGAACTGAACGATTTCCACCATCGGCTTTACCATAAATAGTTCCGTCATTTTTTATTTCATACTCATCGTATTTTCCTAAAAATTTACCATTATTAGGATCTATCCAAAGCTTTATATTTGTAGTCGGAACACTCAAAGCACCGCCTTTTAGAGCTGTCTCTTCGTATAAATCAGCACTAATGGATTTTGTACCGGACATTATTTCTCCCTTATCATTAAGAATATATCCTTGAACAGTAGCTCCGTTTTTAGCTTTATAAACTCCTTCAGAATCAAATGTAAATTCACCAAGACGAGTGTAAGAAACATTTCCTTCTGGCGTTCTTAGCACAAAATAACCGCTTCCTTCAAAGAACAAATTCTCATTTGATGTCCCTGGAATAGATTTACCTTGACCTAAATTCTTTACATTATTATCAATTACAGCACCACCAAGAAAAGTCTTAAATGTAACTTTATTTTCTCTATAACCGGGAGTATATACATTTGTTAAGTTTTCAGCAAGGACGTCCATCCACTGTACTGTAGCTTTTTGGGTATTAATTGCAGTTGTATACAAATCATTCATCTTTGCTGCCCTTCTTTCTATCTTTGTTATCGTCTTGTCGTTGTTTTCTTTGGTTTAATTCATCATATTCTATATTGTTATCATCAAACCTTTGTTTTAAAAGAGGTAAATTTTCTTTCAAATAAGCTTCTGCTACTTGTGAGCTTGGAAGGAAATCTGCTGAAATTTTTCCTTCCCTACTTACTTTTATAATGACAGAAATATTATTGTCAAAATCTATTCTTACTGGTTGGTTATCTTTCATAGATTTTGCTAACATATCTGCTAAAGTTTTTGATACTTGAGATGATTTTTGCGATTGCTGCACATCTTTTGCCATATCTGCTGAACCATTTTCAACTAGCTTTGCAAAAAAGTCCACATCAGCCTCATCCATAATCAGATTACCGTATTTTACAACAGTCTCTACTGTGATATTTGATTTTTTATCAACTTTTTTGATTCCATCTGAATTTGATACAGTCTTTACTTTTGAATCAAATGGATTATTATCCTTAGAATCATCTATAATATTATTTTCATAATTAATTTGAGTTTTTTCCATTTTTTTCGACAAATTTTCTTTAGCTAATGCATTATTCTTATTAGCTATAGCAATATTTTCACTCATTGTTGATAAAATATCACTCTCTTCTGCTAGTTCTTGTTGAGTAGAAACTAGCTGTTCATTATTATTCTGAGCATTAAGAAAATCATTGAAAGGCTTTCCATCGCTGTTAAAATTCATATTCATATTCATTTGCGGAGTTAATGTTGGATCATTTTTATCCTGAATATTCATATCATTATTAATCAAATTATTATCCTCTTTATTATTTAAATGATTACCTTTATTATCGGTATCAAAAATATCATCCTTTATTTCAGAGCCTAAATTATCATCTTTTTGATTGATAGGCTTCTTTTCATTAAGTTTTTGAATTTCTTCAACAGTACCCTTTAGACCATTGAGAACATCATCTATTGTTTCATCAGATTTTTTATCAGACTTCTCTGAATCTTTTTTATCTTCTTTAGATGAATCTTTTGTTTCTTCTACTTTTTCTGATTCTGCTTTTAAATTTTCTTCATTAGTATCATTAACGGGTTTGTCATCTTTTTTCTCTTCTGTTTTTTCTACTTTTTCGTTTTCTACTTTTTCATTTGTTTCCTTCTCTTTTGTTTCAGAAAGAGAGGATAATTCTTCTGCAAAAGAGGACTTTTCATCAACTTTTTTACTATTATCCTTTTTTTGAGTACTATTTTTTATATTTGAAACATCGATTTGTGATTTAGCTTCTATATTCATTTTAATTATCCGTTTCTATTCTTTTTAATTGTTCTTCCAGTTCTTCTGCTTCTTCTCTTGAATGTATAAAAAACCTTTGTACACCTATTTCTGAAAATTCTTTCAATTCAATAGCTTTTTGTTCCTCTTGGTATGCTTCTTTTTGTTTTTCTTTATGCTTTTCTACAACTTTCACCGCTTGTTCTAATTTTACGAGTTTTTGCTTTTCTTCCTCTAAAATAGAGATTAAACGCTGCTTTTCTTGTTCAAGAACTTCTGCTTTGTCCCAAAGATGATGCAAATAGTTATCATAATATTCCATCATTCGAAAATCTGCAGTTTTTTTATTCAATATTGTTTGTTGGATTTCAGCTTCATTTTGTCTAATTTTTTCCTCTTGAATATATACATCTTGCTGAGCTTTTTGAACTACTAGCAACTGTTCTTCTTTTTTTCTAATTCTAAAATCTAGTACTTTTTGTAATCTGTATCGAAAGGGCATGATATATTCTCTCTATTACATTTTTACAGATTTTATTTTTTATTAATACATCTATTTAGATGATTAATGTTAGTTTTTTAAAAGTCAATCATCTAGATAGGGTTTACTTCCTTAACAAGATACGTTAAAATATTATTAGAGATATTAAAAGAAAGTGTGTGTGAGAAAATGATTCAACCTGTAAATGCCTTATCCCCTAAGGTATCATATAGGGGAAGTAGATTTGAAAATCAAAATCCGATTAATCGAAAAATGGAAAGAAGACTTGCTATCCTAAATGCCGGAGGGATTTCTGTCATAACAGGAGCTCTAACTACCGCTATTGCAAGAAGCTATACTGCTTCATGGAAAAGTGCAGGACTATTTGGAATTGGAGCAAGTGCAATCACAATGATGTTTATATGCCCTCGATTTTTGTATAAATCAGGTGTAAAAGCATATACAAAACAAAAAGAGATGGATGTCTTTACAAAAGAAAAAGAAATACAAACAAAACTTCTAAGCGATGTGAATAATGCTATAGATAATCACCAAGAGGACTTAGACTCAAAACTTGATAATTATTCAAAAACACAACCATCTCGCAGCAAAATCTAGTCCATTGGAGAGACTTTACCTAAACCAAAACCTTCTTTGGCCACAGTATACAATCCAGTTGCGGCAAGTCCCCAAGCTCCTATTTTAGAGAGAGTACCTTTTGTTGCTAAAGCTAATGTAGCCAAAGAAACTGGCAATATATTTTCACCTAAAGACTTTAAAAAACCTGTAACAAAACCTTTTACATTACCATATACTGGAACAATAGAATTATCTAGTCTAAAATTCCTAATACCATTTTGAATTGCATTATTAACTTGACTTTCTGTATTTAAAGTTCTTGTACCAGCGTGCACTCTTTCAAAATAATCGGCAGTGACATTTTGAGCTTGCCTTTTAGAATTATCGCGAGCTAAAGAATAAGCGTCATATAAAACTGCGCTCATTCCGGCAACTCCAACTGTTTTACATACTATGTTTGAAAAAGTACTCATTATTTTTGTTCCTTAGCTTGTTCTTCTTTCACTGAAGGATTTGGAATATTTTTAACTTCCGTTCCTGCAGACATCTTCAATAAAATATCTGCTGCTTGTAAGACATCTTCTTTGTCTGCACTAGGATTTGCTTGAATATTATGAAGAAGCTCTACTGTATATTCATTACCACTTGCTAGTTGAGAACTAAATGCGCTTAAGGCAGCCACTCTTATCAATTTAGAGGGATCTTGCATCATTTTATTTAATAAAGCATTTAAGGCAGCATCATCATACCTGCTTTTGTCTTCATCTAGTCTTGTTAAAATATCTTTGGACGCCATTAAACGTATTTCTTCATTAGGATTATTTAAATAATTTTCAAGAGATTTTATATATTCATCAGTTAGTGCTACTACTCGTTGTTCTTTTGTATTCTCTTTTTCAGCTTTTATTGCAGCATCTCTCGCATCTAAATCATCAATTATACCTTGTGATTTAGACATATCTTCTTCTTTGGGCTCATTTATAGGATATTCTTTTTGCTTAATATCTGAACTATCAACAAGTCCTTTTTCCTGCGGCGTAATATTTTGACTACCATTGTTCTGAGGTATTTGTTGATTATTATTCAATTTTTCTAAATTTTTAGCAATTTTATCAATACTTTCTTCATTAGCTGGAGTTTGCAAATTATAGTTATTTAAATAATACTGTGGTGGATAAGAAGGCAATGATTGCATTTGCGGTTGGTTAGAAGTATTCAAAGGAATCATATTGTTTGCTGGAATAGGATTTTGCACAGGAGCCTGTAAATAATCAGCATAAGGTACATTAGCTAAATTCTGAACCTGCGGATTTGACACATATGGATTATAGCTGCAATAATCAGAAACCTGACGACCTTGACCTACATTAACCGCTGGATTTGCTATTTGAATAGTAACACCTGAATAATTAGGCTGAGGACTAAACATCGGATTTGTCATAATTCTATCTACCTTCTTTACACAATTACTTACTAATATAAAGTTATAAATAAGCAAAAAATTGCTAATTAACAGACAAATATTACAAAATATTAAGCATAGTAACTTTAATAAAATTTTATATAAATCAACTAAATATACGATGGGAGTCATGGAATCATGGTGTAAAGTATAAGAGGTAGTAAGTATACCATTCTTTGGCGAGGTAGGTAAATTGAAAAAATTCAAGTTTCGACTGCAAGTTATGCTTGACTTGCGAGAAAAAGAACTTGAGCAAAGACAAATGGAAATGGCAAAAATTGTTGCTACTCTAAATTTGCAACAAGAAAAACTTCAAAATATCTTTCTTGCTCAAGAAAACAATACAAGAGAAATGGAACAACTCTATTCTGCAGAAGATCTTGATATTATGCAAATAGAAGGTCATCGAAGCTATTCCATTAAACTTGTTACTGATGCTCAAAACCAAGAAAGAATTATTAATAATACAAAATCAATTCTTTCTATAAAACAAAAAGAAGTAAAAGAAGCATATCAAAAAGTTGAAGTTCTAAAAAAACTAAAAGAAAAACAAGAAAAAGAATATTACAAAAACTTCCTAGATATGGAAAATAAAGAAATTGATGATATAACATCAGCAAGATTTAAAGCAGGATAAAATGACACAAGCAATACTAAACAATACTTTAAATA
Organism: Candidatus Gastranaerophilales bacterium; assembly: GCA_944325535.1. Lineage (GTDB taxonomy): Bacteria > Cyanobacteriota > Vampirovibrionia > Gastranaerophilales > Gastranaerophilaceae > CAG-196. Next base: position 1,834 of record CALVAL010000003.1, on the reverse strand, counting down.
ACTTCGAAAAAACAGCTTTTAAAAAAGATTACTCTAATAAAAGCTATACTGATAATTCAAAGAATTTTGAGCAGATTTTTAGCAATACACAACAATCACAACCAAAACAAACAGAAACTGTTCAGAAAAAAGATAAAGATTACGATACTAGCAAATCTATTAATAAGTCTAAAAATGATAACTATACCTCAGACAAAAAAGATATCTCAAATCTAACAAACTCAGATATTAACACTACAGAAGAAAATTCAGAAAAGAAAATATCCACATCTGACCAACTTATAGAGTCAATAGAAAATATTATTTCTAATACTGATATAGAAAATTCTGATGAAACTGATACAAATACCGAATCTGAGTCCGAATCTGAAACAACCACAAATCAATCTGGAGAAGAACTTTTGGATATAAATAACTCTAATCTACTAGAAAATATTACAAATACGATTCAAACAATTATTCCTAATTCATCTATTTCAGAAAAAAATAATTGTGATACCTCTGTTGAAACAAATTCATCAAATGATGAAACAGATAATGATTTAGATGTCACAATCAATGGGGAAAGTCTTGATATAACTCTTAAAAATTTTGGAATAGATAGCACCAGCGATGAAACAACTTCAAGTCAAATTACAAATTTGACAAAAAAAGATGCACCAATAAAAGATACTGATGCAGAAGCATTAGAAGAAATTATAGATGAAGATACACTAAAAGATTTAAAAATAGAAAGTATTGAAATAGAAACAGGAGATAGTAGTAACAATAACTCATCGGATTTAATGCAAAACCAAACCCCAGAAGAGCAAGGAATTAAAGCAATGATGAATATTGATGGAGATTTTGCTGATATAAAAGTCGATACTGTAAAAAATACGACAAATAATCAAATCTCAAAACCAAGCTCTCCAACAGAGTTAGGTCCAAGTAAAATTATCGAACAAATTTCAAAACAACTTGAAGGTTTAAATAACAGTTCGAAAGTCAATATCGTACTAAATCCAGAGTCACTAGGCAAAGTATCTGTTCAACTAATTAATACTAAAGAAGGACTATCAGCTCAATTCACAGTTGCTACGCAAGATGCACGAAACTTAATTATGAAAGGCCTTGATGGACTTAAAGATACCCTAATGGCTCACGGCGTAAGTGTTGATAATGTAACTGTAAAAATGAACGAAACACAAGAAAGTGGATATCAGGCAGATTGGACAGAACAAGAAGGTTCTCGCGGAGGAAATAAAGAACAAAATCCAAATCGAGAGCATAAAGAACAACAAAAATTTGATGAAATGATGTCCAATATAGATAATAACGAAAATGGTAAGATATAAAATTTAGAAACGGGAGAAGGCTATGAGTGTAATATCAAGTGAAATTATAAACCTACAGAATACAACTGCATATAACAACGCAACATCTACGGATACAAAAAAAACAGATGAAAATGATAGCAACATGTTCTTAACATTGATGCTAGAGCAGCTAAAAAGTCAGGACCCAACACAACCAACTGACAACACAGAATGGTTATCACAATTAGCTCAATACTCATCATTAGAACAAATGACTCAGATGAATGAAGGATTAGAAGGTTGCATGAACTACATTGCTGCACTATACAATGACATGGCAGCAAATGCTGAAGTAACTCAAACCCTTTCAATGATAGGAAAAGAAGTAACAATTTCTATTGAAGATCCTGAAAACAAAGATAAAACAATTGAAATAACTGGAACTGTAACAGAAGCAAGCTTTGAAGATGGAACTGGAAAAGTAAAAGTAAATGGAGAATACTACTCTATTGCAAATATCATATCAATAAGAGAAA
>CALVAL010000002.1 GCA_944325535.1 Candidatus Gastranaerophilales bacterium | reverse complement strand
GTGGTCCTATCCGCCAGCTCACGCTGCCCGGAGTTTCTCCGGCGGTCTGTCCTTGGATGCACGGACTTTCCTCACCTACTCAAAGCAGATATTTCACTTTCTTCAATTCGGCGCGATTATCCGACTGCTTTATTCCAATTGAATTATAGCATAAGATTCTCTACATCTAAAATAGTTTTTAATTTAAGAGCATAAATATTAGTTTTCCCAAAAAGCGCAAGCTTTACAGCATCTTTTTCGGTAGTTAAAATATTCCCATTTATATCATCAATATCTGATAGCTGGTATTTGTGATGATCATCAAATGTACGTTTTTCAACAATATTATAATCCTTCTCTACAAATTGATAAAATTGTTCCGGCTGACCTATAGCAGATATTGCCGTAACATCACATCCTTTTTGCAAATGCTCACCTGTGACAATATTATAAACATAATCAGGCTCTACTTTTGCAACAAAAGTCTGCGTATTTTGTTTCTTTTGCATTATTTTGGCTAACTTTTCAGCTCTTTTATGATCAATATTCTTACTTACTATCACTAATTTATCAAGCCTATTGAACCCTTCTATACCTTCTCTTAGGGGGCCTGCAGGGAGTAAATTCTCGTTTCCAAACATTTTTTCTGAATCCACTAGCACAACATCTAAATCACGATAGATTTTTCTATGTTGGAAAGCATCATCTAAAATTATTTTAGTAACACCAAGCTCTTTTATTGCATATTGAGCAGCTTTCACTCTATTAGAGCAAGTAAGTACTGCACACATATTCAGATTTACTGCTAGCCAGTAAGGCTCATCGCCTGCCATATCAGCTTTGTAGTATAAATTAATCCCATCTGAAATCAAATTAACTTTTTTATTGTCTAATCTCCCGCCATATCCACGAGAAATAATAGCAACTCTCTCACCTTTTTCTACAAAATATTTCGCTATTTCTGCCACAATAGGAGTCTTCCCAACACCACCTGTTGTAAAATTACCTATAGAAATTACATATGCATCGACTTTTTTAGGCTTTAAGATTTTTTTATCATACAAAAAATTCTTAAATCCACTCCCAATACCATAAAAAAACGAGCAAAACTTCAGAATATTAAAAAAAGCTCCACTGGCATTTTTATCATAATGAATCTTAGTAATTCTTGTTTTAAAATCCATTATTGAGCCTCTACCATAGATTTAAATTTTTCAAAATCTTCTAAAGTGTCAATGCCTACTGGAATATTATTGACAACTGCGATTTTAATTTTCATTCCATTTTGTAAAGCTCTTAATTGTTCCAAGCTTTCAGCCTGTTCATATGTTGTCTGAGATAAAGATGTCATTTTAAATAAAGCATCTTTTTTATATCCATAGATTCCTAAATGCCCATAAAATTTTGTTTTACCTATATTTCTTTCATAAGGAATTTTTGAACGAGAAAAATACATTGCATAATTATTCAAATCAAATACACATTTTACAAGATTAGGATTATTGATTTCATCCTCTTCTTTTATTTCTCTAACAAGTGTTGAAATATCTGCCATTTCATCTTCAAGAATTCCATCAATAACTAGTTCAATGTTAGATTTTTCTATTAAAGGCTCATCACCTTGTAAATTAATTATATAACCTATTTCAGGATGTCTTTTAGCAACTTCTGCAATTCTATCACTACCACTTTTATGCTCAGACGATGTCATTTCAACTTCAGCTCCGAATTCTTTACAAGCATTAAAAATTCTATCATCATCAGTAGCAACAATAACCCTATCTACTCGCTCGCAACTGCTTGCTTTTTCCCATACCCATTGGATAATAGGTTTATTATTTGCTTTTAAAAGAGGCTTTCCCTCGAGTCTTGATGAACCATATCGAGCCGGTATTATTATTGCTATTTGATTTTCTTTCATAACTTTCCTATCTTATTTTGTAGCGTTTATAAACACTGTATTAGTTTTCAAACTAATTTCACGTCCTGTTAAATAATTTTGGACATCTTGCATATATTTCTCAACAGTAGCTTCATCAAAATATTTTAAATATCTTTCCTTAGTAGAAGGCTGATTTGGAGATGGTGGATTTATAAACCACTCTTTCACCATATTTGGCTGAACTACATATTTTGAGCGAACTTCCTGCAATTTTACATCAGGAATCGAAAATCCTGCAATTTCTAAATTAGTCTTTAGAGTTTTATCATCAAAATTACATAGAGAATCAATCGGATTTTCCATAATTTCATTTTCTACTCGTTTGAAATCCTCATATTTTTCAATATACATAGGATCTAAAATTTCCCAATAACGAGTATTCGATTTAATTACAGGCTCAAAAGCACAAAATTTACCGCCTGGTTTTAAAATTCTATAGACCTCATTAATTGCTAATTGCTTATTAACAATATGAACTAACACTGAACGCATAAGAGCTTTATGCACGCTACCATCTGGCAAAGCAATGTGCTCTACAGGACACTTAAGCATTTCATAACCTGATGTCACTCCCATTTCGTCCAAAATTTTCTGACAATCATCAAGACAATCTTGAAACATATCAGAGAAAATGACTTTACCTTTGCAGTCCTGCATTTCTAGAGCTTTAAAAGCTAAAAGACCAGTTCCTGTACCTAAATCTATTACTATATCATAAGGTTTTATTTCAGCATAAACTAAAATTACATCACGAACAGCTTCTAGCCATTTCATTGTCTGCTCTTGCATCTCAAGAGTTTGCCCAGCAAAACGGTTCTGCTTAAGCCACTGTGTCCAATTCTTACAAATCTCGCTCATCTAATCGTCCTTACTTATTGGGAATAATACAAGACGATTATACTATATTTTTGTTACTACTGCAATTATCTAGCAATCATTGCTTTCAAAAATTCACCTAAAAAATCAAAACCTTCTTTAGCATTTGCTTGTAAATTGCCCATCAAATCCACAAAATCTTGTCCTAACCCCTTAGGATTGTAAGCTCTTTTTGCCTCTTGGATCTGATTATTTTTAGTAATAACACATTCATATGCTTTAGTACCTATTTTTAAAGATGCTTCTGAACCATCTTTAAGCGGAGCTTTAAAAGTTCTTGAATTAGTTAATTTTTTTGGACTATAAAGTGAAGCCGCTATTCTATTCAATCCCATAATCTATATTCCTTTCAAAACTATCATCTTAATTAGACAAAAAGAGCTTTCAATTATGAAAGCTCTTTTTTACTTCTATTGTTCTAAACTACACAGCGTAAACGCTTACTTGTTTTCTATCACGTCTATGAGCTTCAAATTTTACTTGTCCATCAATTAAAGCGAACAATGTATCATCTGAACCGATACCTACATTGTTACCAGGGTGGAATTTAGTTCCTCTTTGGCGAACAATGATATTACCAGCTTTAACAATTTCACCACCGAATTTTTTAACGCCTAATCGCTTCGCTTCGGAATCACGACCGTTACGGGTGGAACCCATACCTTTCTTATGTGCCATTTTTATATCTCCTTTTTATTATTTTTCTTTAGAGTAGTTGACATTACAATATATTCTGTCAACCTATTCAGCTTTTATCCCAACTAAAGGATATTAGTTATGCTTCAGTTGTTTCAGCTGCTTCTGATTTAGCCTTAGAAGCTGTTGTTCTGATTTTATTAATCATAACTCTAGCAAAGCCTTGTCTATGACCTTGTTTTTTTCTATAACCTTTTTTAGGTCTTTGTTTGTAAACAATAATTTTCTTTGCACGGTCTGTTTTTAATACAGTACCTTCAACTTTTGCATTAGCAACATAAGGTTGACCAACTTTTGATTTTTTACCGTTTACAATCATAACAACTTTATCAAAAACAACCTTAGCGTCTTTTTCTTCGCCTAATAATTCAACGTCTACATAACGTCCTTCTTCAACTTGGTATTGTTTACCACCTGTTTCGACTATTGCGTACATTGTATTTTCCTTTCTTTTTGAGGAATCGTAGGGCATATAACCAATTAGCGCTAACGCCTATCTTGCTTAATTTTAGCCCATTTTGATACGATTTACCTATCTATACACTATTTATATTACTATTTTTACCATGGTCAGTAAGCTAGTGTCAAGTCAAGATGTTAATTTTTGTTTACAAATCGAGAATACAGAAAACAAAAAAAAATTGACAAATTTTTGAGATTTTCAAATCCAACCATAGATGTTAGTAAGAAAAATGTTAAATTTTTCTGCAAACTCAATCAAGCCTTCATATCTTTTTTGTTCTTTGGCTTTTTATGTGGTAAATCAAACCTTGGGTCATGATCGGCAATATCAGCTAAAATAGTAGAAATAAAAGGGATTATCATATAATAAACACTTCCTACAATTAAAATAGGCTTTGCAACTTTTATACCTAATAGTTGTTTCTCCAAATTAGGCTGACCTTTATTTGCCTTTTTAAAATTCTCTACAAATTTCTGTGTCGGCTTATCCATTATTTTATCAAACAAGTATCCAGTACCTATACTCAAAGCCGTAGAAATCCCTGCATTATACATAACCGCTTTCTTGCGTCGCTCCTCAATATTATCGCTTTCATAAACTTCGTGAATAAAAGTTCCTGTTGTAAGCGCATCTGTCAATGCAATAATATGCATTACAAAATTACTGTCTTTGTATTTTTCACTGAAATTTTGCAACCATTTTTTATCAAGAACTTTTCCAATACCTTTTGAAATTTTTTCTACACCTTTACCTTTGAAGCTCAACTCGTTATTATTATCCAAATCCTCATGGTGTGGTTTGGGCTTATGAAATATTTTTTGCAATATAAATGGCATACAAGCTGCTGTTAAAATCGCCTTTGGAATTGAAACAATTAGACCGGAGCCCAATTTAAATAATTGAGTTGCAAATTCATAATTTTTAGATTCTACTAGAGTTTTACTAGTTTTTTGCAAATTTTTAATAGTTTCATTTTTTAAATATTTTTGAGGTTCTCTATCAATATTTTTAATAGCATTCCCTATTGGTGTTGCTACTAAAAAAGTTAAAATAAATTGAGCGATACTGCTTGCTAAAGACTTTGCACAAGCAAATTTCTTATTCTCTTTATCCGTATGAGGCGCTAACATAATAGCTGCAGGTCTTGCAAATGTTGATAACGCAAGCGTAGTCGTAGCTGCAAACATAGCACCATAATCCGCTGCAAATTCTAAGCTCTTTTTTAAAGCTTTATTATTATAAAATCCTTTGAATGAGATATCCCTATTTGAATTTACTTTCATCTATTTTTATTAGATAACATAAATATGAGAATTATTAAACTAAAACTTTTCAAATACAGCGAGTTTATAATGCTTTTATTTATATATTTTCTTTTAATTCTCAATTACTTCATATTCAATGATAGCTTAGCAGCTATTTTATCTGCATTTTTTGGAATTACATATACAATTCTTGCTGGAAAAGGAAATCCTATCTGTTATTTATTCGGTCTTTCAGGCTCTTCTTTTTATATATATTTGGCTTTCAATAATTCACTATGGGGAAATCTGCTTTTATATGCAGCATACTATGTCCCTATGCAAATTTTAGGGTTTTTTAGATGGAAAAAACACCTAAAAACAAATAAATACGAAATCATAAAAACATCTCTTGATAGAAAAACGTTCATAAAAATAGGAATAACTTCCTTACTTGCAATTATTATTACATCAATTATACTAGTTATTTTTGATGATAAACATCCTTATATCGACTCTATTACAACAATTTTATCACTTAGCGGAATGTATCTTACAGTCAAAAGATGTATTGAACAATGGATTTTTTGGATGGTTGTAAATGGACTAAGTGCCATTATGTGGATAAATATTGCTTTGAGTGGAGAAAAAGTATACTCCACAGTAATTATGTGGAGCGTATACTTTATTCTCGCAATTTATTTTTATTTTATTTGGAAGAAAGACCTGTCAAATAATCAATGACTTCGTCAACATGTCCATTCACTTTAACCTTTCTCCATTCTTTCTCGATTTCACCATCTGGAGAAATAATAAAAGTGGAACGCTCAATTCCCATGTATTTTTTACCATACATTGATTTTTCTTTCCAAACCTCAAATGCCTCAGCTAGTTTATGCTCATCATCAGAAAGCAAAGGGAAATTTAAATCTTGTTTTGATTTAAAACTCAAATGGCTTTTTATACTATCAGGACTTACACCTATAATTTTTGCATATTTCAGAATTCTATTTAAATTATCCCTAAAATTACAAGCCTCCTGAGTGCAACCTGATGTGTTATCTTTAGGATAGAAGTATAATACAATTTTCTCACCTTTAAAATCATTTAATGAGAATTCTTTTTCATTACCATTCTCATCAATACCTTTTAATTTTATATTTTTCATAACTTACTCTCCTTTTTTTGATATTATAGATTAAAAGAAATTTATTGATAATAACAAAAAAGGCTAGACGAAATGATTAATGATTTGACAAAGGGAGCACCTGTAAAATTAATGTTGCTTTTTTCGATTCCTTTACTTATAGGGAATATTTTTCAACAATTTTATAACATTGCAGATATCATTATTGTTGGAAGAACTTTAGGTATAAATGCACTAGCGGCAGTAGGAGCAGTATCTCCACTGTTTTTTCTTATAATGTTTATTTTAGTCGGTCTTACAAACGGATTTTCAGTAATTACAGGACAAAGATTTGGAGCTAAAGACTATAACGGTGTAAGAAGATCAGTCACAATGTCTTGCATCTTAGGATTTATTTTTACAGCACTATTTACAATCGTTTGCACGATACTAATGAAATACATTTTAATTTGGATGAATGTTCCAGCTGAAATTTTCAAAGATGCTTTTTACTATATCCAAATTATTGTATATGGACTTATGATTGTAACCTTTTACAATATGCTTGCTAGCGTAATTAGAGCATTAGGAGACAGCATGACTCCCCTATATTGTCTTATTATTGCATCTGTTTTGAATATATTTTTAGCATTATTATTTATTCTAAAATTCCATTGGGGAGTCTCAGGCTCAGCAATTGCCGTAGTTCTTTCTCAGGGGATATCAGTAATACTATGCCTTTTATATGTAAAAAAACAATTTCCAATACTACATCTAAAAAAATCAGATTGGAAATTTAACTGGAAAGAAGATTACAAATTTGCACTTGAACATTTAAAAGTAGGACTTCCAATGTCAATGCAATTTGCAATCCTTGGACTAAGTATTTTGATAATCCAAAGCGTATGCAACTCTTTTGGTGCTGACATTATAGCATCATTTACCGCAGCTCTTAGAATAGAACAAATTGCAACACTACCAATGATTTCTTTTGGAGTTGCCCTTGCAACATTTGTTGCACAAAACTTTGGCGCTAATAATTTTTCAAGAATTAGATATGGAGTAAAAAGAGCATCTCTCATAAACGTCGGACTTAGTCTTTTTATGGCATTTATTATGCATTTTTATGGCGGAAATTTAGTTCGCATTTTTATCGGAGATGGAAACAATTCAATAGTAAAATTAGCTCATGATTATTTATTTATAAGCTCATTATTTTATTTCTTCCTAGCACAAATTTTTATTTATAGAAATGCACTACAAGGTCTAGGAAGGGCTACAATCCCATTATTAGCTTCTATTGGAGAACTCTTAGTAAGAGCTTTTGCAGCGATTTATCTTGCAACAAGAATCAGATACTTTGGAGTATTTTATGCCGGTCCGATTGCTTGGGTAACAGCTGCTCTTGTTCTTGCAGTAGGATATTACTCTACAATCAAAAGATTTATTTTCAAAAAACAACAAGAACTTAGAAAAGCTCGAACTTAATTACTACAGTATATTATTAAAAATTATACTCGCTTCTTGTTCGGTTTCTTTATTTCCCCAGCCTTTAGCTTTAGCTGATGTTGTTATATAGAGTTTTCTTTGTGCACGAGTAATCGCTACATATAACAATCTAAGACTCTCTTCTGAATTAAATTCTTTTAATTCCATTTCAGATTTTCTTTTATATGTTGGATTGAATGATTTTACCTCCTCCATAAATAATGATGAAGCTTTAAGTTTAGCTTGATTAACATCTATTGAAAGATTTTTTTCTGCCATTTCAGGAAGGAATACATAATCAAATTCATCACCTTTTGATTTATGCAATGTCATTATTTGGACTTTACCCTTCATAGCATCTTTATCTTCCTCCTCAGAAAAGAATTTAAAACCGCTTAATGTAGGTTTTTTAGCGAGTTCTTCTAATCTTTGCAATGTTAAATCAAATTTGCCTGTAGAATTTAATCTTTTTACTAAAGTTGCAATTAAATATACATTAGATTTTTCAATATCACTTGTATAATAAAAAAGTCCTATTCTTATTACCAATTCTTCCAGTGGTAAAGTTGAAGAATTAAGCCAATATTGCATATCCCAAAGGAATTGCGCTAAATCATTTGATTCAATATCATCTCCATTTTTTTCAATAAAAGGAATTTCTGATGCTCTAATTTCTAATTGTAATCTAGGTTTATAAAAACCTAAATCAGCAAGAGTTTCATAAGTCGATACAACTATTTCATTATCAAACGGATTTTGGATAAATTTAAGGATTGAAAATATTGTATTAAATACTCCTTTTTGTCCTAAAGATTCACTTCTTGTAATACTTTTTAATCCAGCATTATTAATAAATTCTGCCCAAGAATTTACTTGATAATTATTCCTTAATAAAATTCCGATTGTAGCATTTTTATTTTGGGTAAGTATATTTTTTATTTCTTTTAAAATAAAATTCTTTTCTGCAAAAGTATTTTCAAAAACATTTGAGAAAATTGCATTTTCACTAATCGGATTTTTTCCATCTACTCCATTCATATAGCTTGTAAAAAAAGCTTTCGGTAAAATTGTGTTTCCAAAATCAACGAGTTTGTTCGCTAAATCCATAACCGCTTGAGTACATCTTTGAGAATGATTCATTTCTACTGTTGTATCAGCAGTCTGGATAAAATTTCTAAAGCCTTCAACATCAGCATTAGAAAAAGTTGTTGTAATCGCTTGATTAATATCACCACATCGGATTAAATTTTTATGTTTACCGCTCAAAAGCCCGATTAATCTTTGCTGCACCCCTGATGAGTCTTGCGCTTCATCTTCAATTATATATTCACAAATTTTTTGATAGTATTCTAAAATATCAGAATTATTTTCTAATAATTTTACTGACATTATTAAAATATCATCATAATCAATCAAATTTGCTTCTTTTAATTGTGCTTGATATTCCTTATAAAAAGATTTAAATTTTTCGATCTTTTTATCAGAAGAAGTTTTTTCAATATCGCCTTCTTGAAGTTTTAAAACAGAGATTGCTCTATCAAATTCTTCGACTTCAGTTTTTGTACTTTTACCGCTAATACTTTTTATAATTCTAATTCTTTGAGTATCATCGCAAATATCAAAATCAGATGGTAAATTTAATCTTTCAAAATTAGAATTTTCTTTCAAAATTTTTAAAGCTAATCCGTGAATTGTACTAATATTAGGAAGCAATGTAGAATTCGGACACATATTTTTTATACGTTCTCTAAAATTCCTTGCAGCAGAATCCATATAAGTCAAAACAAAAATGTTAGTAGGAATAACTCCCCTTTCTATTAGTTTTATAATTAAAGCTAATAAAATAGTCGTTTTTCCTGCTCCTGGAACAGCTGAAATTGCCATTGAGCCTTTTTTATAGTCAAGAACAGGCTTTTGATCAGCTCTTGGTATAATTTTAAAAGTTTTATTTTGCTCACCATCAAGCTTATCTTCACCACCTTTTAGATATGATTCAATTCCGCCTAAATTTTCAACACCTGTAGGATCAAAAAGACTAGAACAAGCCCAAATATGATCAGAAGCAAGTAATAAAAGCTTTCTTAAAATTCTAGCAATTTTTTGTTTGGATAAAAAGATATCATCCTCAATAGTATATTCATCCTTAGACCAGTCAGCCTGAAACACCCAAGCATTGTAAAGAGGGCCTGTATCAGTTTTTACCCAATCAGAATGAGAAACATCAAGCCAAAACTGATATTTTGTTTGAATCTTATTATCAATAATTTTTTGAGGTGTAGCAATTATTAAATCATTATCATGAATTTCTAAAGTAGAGCTTGGATTTTCTGCAATAATAGAATTTTCTATCTGATTAATAATTTCATCAGCTCTTTCAATTACAAGATTTTCCCCAAGCACTTTTTCAAAATCTTTTAGTTGTTTTATAAAAAAGTTAAATTTATTAATCTTTGTCTCATCTACAAAGTCAACTACACGATAGAACATCTCATATACCGTCTGAGATAATTTTAGATTTTCATTCTTAATTTCTTCAAATGATTTATAAAAATTTTGATATTTTTCATTATAAAATTCTAATTCTATTTCGGGTAAAATTTTTGATTTTTCATAACCTGCTAAAATTTTATTACAATATTTTAAAGGAATTCCCACATAATCAGATAAAATAACACGCAAATCAAAATTTGAAATTTGAATATTATGCATTAATTTTAGAATATTCAAACTAGCTCTTACAAGCGGATTATCTATTAACTTTTCACTACCCGAAAGAAATAAAAGATTACATGATTTTTTTAAATTTTCTTCTAGGGTAAACTTTAACATGTCATCCTGTAGTGGAGTAATTATTGCAATATCTTTGGGATTAATATTTTTTTTGAATAAATTTTGTATCTTTTCAATCGTATAATCAAGTATTTCTGCACGTTTTGAAAGAGAGATTAATGTAAAATTTTCTAATCTTTCTTGCTTATCCTCTAAAATATTGGAAAAAATTATCTCCCCTTGATTGAATTTATTTTTTTCATCACTACTTAAATTTCGTAAACTATCTATTTCATTTACATCATCAATCACTTTTTCATTAAATAATTCTGATAATTTATATTCAATAGAAGTATCTGCACTCAAATAGCCACAACGGCTAGATCCTAGTGAATCAAAACAAATTACCCAATCTTTTAATTGAGGTCTTAAGTAAGAGATAAAATCAAAACAAACAGGAGTCATTTCATCAGCATCATCAACTAAAAGATATTTTATATTCTTAAAATAATCCGTATGAGTATAGACAAGATTAAAAATAAGAATCTGCCTTAAATAATCCAAACTTCTTGTTTTAAGAGTTGATGATAAAAGTTTTTTTATAATTAATTCTGCATCATCTGCAAAAGCCTCTTTTAAAATTTTAGAACGCTCTTTTACATCATCATTTGTTAAATGGTTCTGAACTATTAATGAATATCTTCTAAAAATTTGATGAAGTAAAGATTTTTTAGAATTATATCCTTTTACATCAACTTTTTTTAAAATATCCTTAAGTAAAAACTGTGAAACTTCTAACCCAACAAGATTTGGAAGAATAAAATTTTTATCTCCAGGAATCATATTTTCAATAAAACACCAATTCTCGATAAGAGTGTTATAGACTATCGAAAAAAAAGAGTGAATGTTTAATTTTTCAATCGCAATAGAATCAATTTTTTCTAAAATTTTGTCAGCAAATTGTTTTTTTAATGTTGAATTTTGGACAAGCACAAGTATTTCTGAAGGTTTTACACATTTAGAGATCAAATCCAAGTATTTATCGACTAATACTTTAGTTCGAAAATCGACTTTAATAAAATTTAATAACATACTCCTTATGTACTATTTTATCATAAACAGGGTTTTAGCCTCTTGCAAAATAAAAAAATTTTTACTACAATGATTGGGTAAGTTATTACGGTTACACTATTTAAGAAGGAGATTTTTAAAATGGCAAAGATTAAAGAAGAAAGAAAAGGTATCCAAGAACAAATTATCGAATCAGCTGGTCAAATTTACAACTACCTTTCAAACAAAGGTGAAGTATCTATCAACAAAATGAAAAAAGACTTAAGCTTAAATGAGAACTTTGCTGAAATGGGCTTAGGCTGGTTATCAAGAGAAGATAAATTAGAATATACTCAAAAAGCTAAATCAGTAACTGTAAAATTAAGATAGTTTTCTGATTAGCAGAGGTTTAAAAAAAGCTCCGAAAATTTCGGAGCTTTTTTTATTTATTTAAATCTTCTTTTTTAACTGTAGGTGCTAGTCCTTTTACGGCAAATGGTTTTGCAAAATATACTGCACTAATAATATTAAGCCCCGCACCTAGAACATTTAATGAAGTTTTTATTCCCTTCCATTTTTGAGGTAAAAAATTAGCAATTGTCATAAGCCCGCTTCCTGCCATTAAATAAATATATGCTTTAAAAATACCACGCGGTACGGCAACGCAATCATTTACATCTCTGGGATTTCTTACATTATCAGCGATAACATCAATAAATTCTCGTTTTGGTTTATTTGTTTTTGTATTATAAAAATTTGGTGATGATTGTATGTTTCTTATATCCATAGTGATTATATTAAACCCCATAAAAAATAAATTTGCTACTTATTATAAAACTCTTTCTTTTTTTGACTAAATTGTGCAAATAAATTTCTCATCCTAACAAATTCCAATCGAGCTTTTTTATAAAAATATTGAAGTCCTTCTAAGCTATCTACTTTCTCTAATTCTTTTAATAATAATTCTTCTTTTCTTTTTCTAAATACCTGCTTAAAAGTCTTTTGAGGATAATTTGCTTGATAAAATTCCAAATCTTCAAGAGAGTCAATTTTATTAATATATTTTAGAATTTTTTCTACTTCATTAATTTCATTTATAAAAATTTCAGAGAGTAACGCTGGATATTTTTTTTGTTTAAACTCTTTTTTCAAAGCATTTATATTATCTTCTGAAATAGCTTTACTATAAATTTCATTCAAGGTATTTGCCCCTTGTAAATCAAGAATTTTAAAACTTGCTTGTCCTTCATCATGAGCACTAAGAGGATTTATTTTCATTTCTTTCATAACTATTTTATTAGGAATTTCATATACATCACCTCTATATCCTACAACTTCAGGAAATCTGGTCGAATCATGATAGACATTTACTTTTGCATTTGGACTATTTTGTTTAATTAATTTGAGCATATTATTCATATTATGAGAATGTTCATTATAAAAAAAGAAATCCCCAGGAATGATTGCAGCTTTAGAAATTCCTTCCGGCATTAATCTTTGAATCATTGAGTTTAAATGTTCAGCACTACAATCAGGAGCAGCATGATATAGTGCATGAGTTTTTGTCTTGTCATTATAAAGATACATAGCTGAACAATTATGAACAAAAGATGTAGAAAGTGGAACATTTGACTTTTCTTTTAAAAAGCTATCTGCATAACCATCTTTATTAGTAGAAAGTCCAAAGTAATTTGATTTTAGTTTTGGATTTTTGAGTTTAAAAAAATGCCAAAAATTTTGAAGTGGAATAGAGCCTTTACAACTTGTTCCAGCAAATTGAATAGGCGTTATATCCACAATTTGATTAATAGATTTTTTTTGCATTTGAGCAAACTGATTTTTATAAAATACATCTTTTAACGTTTTAGTTTTAGAAACTAACGATTTGAAGTTTGGATTTATATGATTATTGTAAGAAAAATTAGCCTTCATATCCATTATAAAACTAAACAAAAAAAATTTTGCCTAAAAAAAATTTTATGCTAGAATGGTTTTGTTGAAAGATTAATATATGGGTGCGTGGCAAGGACTCCAAAAAAATGATTAAGTATCATTTTTTTGGATGGGAGGCGAGTTCGAGCGAGAGTGAGACGAGCCGTATATAAGATATACCAACTGCGCATCAGGATGTGAAAATTAAATAAAATATGGGTGCGTGGCGCAGTTGGTAGCGCAGTTGACTCTTAATCAATTGGTCGTGGGTTCGAGTCCCACCACACCCACCATTTTAAAAGGAGAGTGAAAACCTTCTTTTTTGTGTGGTGTGGATGGGGAGAGCCCGATTCATGGGTACACTTCTTTGCAAAAAAGATTTCTATTTTTAATAATATTTTTATTAGAATAAGTTACAGTAAATTTTGACCATTGATCAGGAAAACCCATTTTTGTTTTATTTACAAATTTATATTTATTGAATAATTTTTGTAAATCATTTTCGAATGATTTATCTTGAGCCATAGTTATCAGGTAATAGTTAATAATCATTGCGATGTAATAAAAGCGATTATTATCTGCTTTTTTGAATTCTTCAATTTTTTCATGTTTAGAAGGTGAAATACGAAATATTCTATTAAAAAGTCTAGAATGATGTGCACAAATATTTCTTATAACGCTTAAAGCATATAACCAATTTGAAAATCTAATAAATTTTGCATCAGAAGTAAACCCTAAATATTCAATTATTTCTTTTTTATCTTTAGGGTTAATATTTTGATAAAGTTTATTTAATGAACCAATGGTAAATGTTTCTATGACCATCCAAAATGGTGGAAATTCTGGTTCACTATATTTATTATAATAATTTGCAATAAAAGTTTCAGCGTATTCATCGTCTTTTTTCTTAATTTCTTTGTTTATAATATCTTTGCAAATTTGTACATAATCAATTTCTTGATTTGTTTTTGAATCAATTTGTGTTTTGAAAGTTTCTTTTTTATTAAACCAATGAGAACCATATTTTTTACACATTATGTTAGAAATAGCTACTCGATATGCAATTTCAATTTTTTCGATTGCTTTAAAAGTTATATGTCGTAATTCATTATCAAAATTGAATAAACTTATCAAATCTGCAAATTCAACTCCTTCATAAAAAAAATGATTGTCACCTGTTTGAAACATTCGCATATAAGAAGATAAATGATAATATCCTACTCTTTTTAAGATTTTTAGAGCTGAATTATAATCATCAACTTTAAGATTTCGAGATATTAATAAATTTAATTGTTCTTCTACAGTTAAAGATTTTTTATTAAATTGTTCCAAAACCATCCCCCATAAAATGAAAAAGGCAGACCCATTTTAGCATATTCAGAGGCTTGGTCTGCACTAATATTTACATTTTAACATGCCTTCATGACATATGCAATACTTCTTTTTAGCGATATAAAAGCTCTTTTACTAAAAACATGATATATCTTGATTTTTACAAGTTAATATTTTTTAATATTATATTCGCAGTCTGTTCAATTATTTTATCCGTATGTGCAAATGAAACAAACATAGCCTCAAATTGAGATGGTGCAACATAGATTTTATTTTTTAACATATAATCAAAATATTTTGCAAATTTATTTGTGTCACAAGTTGAAACATCATCATAATTTATTATTGGTTTATCTGTAAAAAATGCTGACAATAACGAACCTACTCTATGAGTTTGTAAACCAATTTTTCTAAATGCATTTTCTAAAATTTCAGTTTTTTTATCAATTTCTGAATAAATTTCTTTATTTTCAATAAGAATTTTCAAAGTTTCAATCCCTGCAGTAACTGCTACAGGATTTCCAGAAAGCGTTCCAGCTTGATAAACAGCTCCAACTGGTGCTACACAAGACATAACATCTTTACGTCCTCCATAAACAGCAAGTGGCATACCTCCACCTACGATTTTACCAAAAGTTGATAAATCAGGAGTAATTCCATAATATTCTTGAGCTCCGCCAAGAGCTAATCTAAAACCTGTTATGACTTCATCAAAAATTAATAATGAACCATATTGTTTAGTAATATCTCTTAAAAACCTTAAAAAATTAGATTTAGGCGGCACAACTCCCATATTTGCGGCTACTGGTTCAACCACAATACAAGCAATATCATCTCCATATTTTTCCATTATTTGTCGCACAGAATTCTCATCATTATAATTTGCAAGGAGGGTAAATTTTGAATAATCTTTTGGTATTCCTGCACTATCAGGAATTGCTTCTGTTAAAACTCCTGAACCTGCTTTCATCAATAAACCGTCTGAATGCCCATGATAACATCCAATAAATTTTATTATTTTTTCTCGTTTTGTGCAACCTCTTGCAACTCTTACAGCACTCATTACAGCTTCAGTACCTGAGCTTACAAGTCTCATCATCTGCATTGATGGAACACATTTTTGTATTAATTCTGCTAATATTAATTCTTTTTCAGTCGGTGCACCAAACGTTAATCCATTTTCACAAACTTTTTTTACAGCTTCAATTACTTTAGGATGAGCATGGCCTAAAATTCCAGGTCCCCAAGAGCATACATAATCAATATACTTATTCCCATCAACGTCATAAATATAAGGTCCTTGAGCTTTTTCTACAAAAAATGGAGTTTTTTTTACGGCATTAAATGCTCTTACAGGGCTATTTACTCCACCGGGCATTTTATTTAGTGCTTTATTAAAAAGTTCTTCTGATTTTGTCATAATATTCCTTTTTTAAACCATTATTCACTCAACCATTTTGCCATATCTAATGCATGATATGTAATGATTATTTTAGCACCGGCCCGTTTCATTGCAATAAGATTTTCAGTAACTATTCTTTTTTCATCAATCCAACCTTGCATAGCAGCAGCCTTTACCATTGAATATTCCCCGCTAACATTATAAACCGCAAAAGGCATATTATAAATTTCAGAAGCTTTTTTTAATACATCCAAATATGCTAAAGCCGGTTTTACCATAACAATGTCAGCACCTTCTTCTATATCAGATTCAATTTCTCTTAAAGCTTCTTTTCCATTGGCAAAATCCATTTGATAGCTTCTTCTATCTCCAAAGCAAGGAGCTGAATGAGCGGCATCTCTAAACGGACCATAATATGCAGATGCAAATTTTGCACTATAAGCCATAATCGGAGTATTTATAAATCCTTCTAAATCAAGAGCTTCTCTTATTGCAGCAACTCTTCCATCCATCATATCGGAAGGTGCAACCATATCGGCACCTGATTTTACGAGACTTACTGCCATTTTGGATAACAATGGTAACGTTTCATCGTTTAAAATTTTGCCATTTTTAACAAGTCCGCAATGACCGTGAGAAGTGTATTCACATAAACATACATCAACTATACAATAAATTTCTGGATAATTTTCTTTAATATACCTAACTGCTCTTTGAGTTATTCCATCTTCTGCATAAGCTTTGGAGCCAAATTCATCTTTATCTTCCGTTTTTGGAATCCCAAATAACATAATACCAGTTATTTTACTTTCTCTCACTTCATCAAGAATTTCTGCTAATCTGTCAATTGAATATTGATAAATATTGGGCATTGATTTAACTGGAGCTTTTATATTTTCTCCATCTATTACAAAAATCGGATAAATAAAATTTTTTACACTAAGCCTTGTTTCTCTTACTAAATCCCTAACAATTTCATTTTGTCTTAGTCGTCTCAATCTTTTCATATTTAGCCCTTATTAAAATCTTTTTCTATACATTCAATTATGCCATCAATATTGTATTTTTCTGCTATTAAAACTTGTGCTACGTTATATTTTTTTAAAGCTTCTGCACATTTTTCTCCAATACAGGCAATTTTAATTTTTTTATTAATATCATTATAAAAATTTTTAAAAAATCTATCTACGCCATTTGAACTTCCAAATACTAAATAATCTACATCAAAATACTCTTCCTTTAAAGTAAAAATAATACTTTTTTTCAATTCGTTTTCTTTTAAAGAATAAATTTTATAATCTGTATAATTAAAATTATTATTTTCTAATGCATTTATTAAATCATCGCTTCCATTTTCTGCACGACAAACTAAAATCTTATCATCTGCCTTAAGTTCTTTTAAAAATTCATTTGCTAAAGTTTTTACTTCATAATGCGTTGGAACAAAATCAGCATAAATACCATATTCTAAAAGTTTATCAGCTGTTCCGGAGCCTATCACTGCAAATTTTAAATTAGATAATATTCTAAAATCTTTATTTTCTTTTTTTAGTTTAAAGAAAAATTGTTCAATCCCATTTTGGCTTGTAAAAACAACCCAAGTATATTTTTCCAATTTAGGTAAATAGTCTTCTGTCGGAATTACATCCAAGAAACTTAAATCTATAGTTTTCCAATTTTTATTTACAGATTTTAAACCAAATTTTTTAGTAAAATTTTCTGTTCCTACAACACCAATTTTCAACTCTTTATAATTCTTTTTAATTTCTAAATTTTCATAAATCATTTCTTTTAAATTTAAATTAACACATTCACCAATCAAAATAATAATTGGAGCTTTAGGATTTTCATTTTCGACTTTGGAAATAATATTATCTATATTTCCTCTTATAATTTTTTGTTCCTTTGAGCAGCCCTTAGAAATTATTGCACAAGGAGTATTTTTATCCATGCCAGCATCCAAAAAATTATTTATAATTTCTTGAATATGGTGATACCCCATTAAAAACACAATTGTTCCTCCAAGTTGAGTTAAAGCTTTATAATTTATCGGAGTAACATTTTCTTTATCATCAATTCCTACAGATGAGCCTGTCAAAACTGTAAAATTTCGACTTAATTGTCTATGAGTAACAGGAATCCCTGCAAGTTCAGGCACTGCAATTGCAGATGAAATTCCTGGGATAATCTCATATTGGATATTTTCTTGCTCTAAAACTTGTGCTTCTTCCGAACCTCTTCCAAAAACATAAGGATCGCCACCTTTTAATCTTGCAACTATTTTTCCTTCTTTTGCTTTTTCAACTAATAAATTATTAATCTCATTTTGAGGCATCGATTTTTGATTATATCTTTTACCAACATAAATTTTTTCAACTTCACAGGAAAGATTATTTATTAATTCTTCATCAATTAAGGAATCATATAAAACAACATCTGAATCCGATAATCTTTTTAGCCCCCTTATTGTTATTAAATCAGCATCACCACAGCCTGCACCAATAATATAAACTTTCCCTGTCATTTTTTTATTTTCCTATGATTTTATTTTAGAAACGATTAGAGGAATTTCTTCAAAGATTTTTGAATACTCTCCTAGAGTTTTCACTTCACGACCTTTATACATTATTCTAAGTTCTATTTTATTTTCATCAGAAAAATTACTATATACAGCATTAATTTCTGAACAATCTACATCTAAATATTTTAAAACTTCTCTTTCTATTTTGTATTGTAAAAAAGTTTTTTCATCACTGATTTGTTGAAATTCTTTAATATATTCAAAATCTTTTCTAGCCTCAACAGCAATAATACCTTGACAAGCAGCCGGAAGACAAGATTCTATATCTAAAATTTTGACATCAAAATTTGATAATTCTTTTTCAGAAAAATTTAATCTATCCAAACCGGCTTTTGCTAAAACAATTGCATCATACTCACCATCAATTAATTTTTTTAATCTTGTATCAACATTTCCTCTAATCATTTTTACTTGAATATTCGGAAAAATTTGTTTTATATAAAATTCCCTTCTTGGACTACTTGTTCCTACGACATTTATATTTTCCAAACCTTTTTGAGTAATCAAAACATCTCTGGCATCAGCTCTTGGAGGAGTACAAATAATATCTAACCCATCCTTTAAATTAGATGGTAAATCCTTAGCGCTATGAACTGCTATATCAATTTGTTTATTAAAAATAGCCTCTTCAAATTCATTTATAAAAAGCCCTTTATCCCCAATTTCGTGTATCGGTTTATCTAAAATTTTATCCCCTTTAGTTTTTATTACAACAATTTCAGTCTGTAAATTTGAAAATTGTTTTTTCAAAGCATCTTCTATAATTTTTGTTTGAGCAAGTGCTAATTTACTACCTCTTGTTCCTATTTTTATTTTTTTCATTAAATACCTATTTACTAATCTCTTTAATTAATGATAACATTTTTTCTTCTAATTCATTATAACTAATTTTAAAATCTCTTATCTGTGAATATTCTATAAGATTATTAATAATTCTCGCTCTATCTTCTTGAGCTAAAACTTTATTCTTTAATTCTTCCCTCAATAATCCTAATATTTCTACAAACTCACCAATATTTTCAGGTAAATTCCCTTCTATAATATTTTTTATAAAAGCAGAGATATTAGGAGCTTTACCATTAGTAGAAAACCCAACTACCAAAGAATCTTTTTTTATTAATGCAGGGAATAAAAATGAACAATTTTCAATATCATCAACCGAATTTATAGGAATATTTAAATTCCCACAAATTTCTGCAACCTGTTTATTTAAAAAATTATCATTTGTTGCAGAAATTACCATAAACGCTTCTTTTATATCATTTATTTCAAAATCTTTATTTTTCAAACTTAAATTAGAATTATTATTAGCCAAATCTTTAATCTCCAAACAAATTTTAGGAGCAACTAAAGTTATTTTAGCTTCAAACTCTAAAAGTTTTAAAACTTTCCTATAAGCAACATTTCCCCCTCCAATTACAATAATTTTCTTATCTTTTAAATCCACAAACATTGGGAAATATGCCATTATCTAACTAAACTCCCTTCCTCTTCCTTTATAACATTAACTACCTTAGAAAAAGAATTCACATCAAGTTTATCTTTTAAATAAAACATAAATTTTTCTAACGAAAAATCTTTATACTTATCACTTTCAATCCTAATTTTTTCAGATGCATCATGATAAATAATAGTTTTATAAACTTTATCTAAATCTTGTTCTAAAATATCATAAGCATCCTGAATCGCCATTTCTTTTTTTTGATTGTTATTTTTTACTAAATTTTCAAAATAATCTATTGTAATAAGCTTACAATTCTCTAATTTTCCAATTTCTCTATCGATATCATAAGGCGAAGCTAAATCTATAAAAAGCATTTCTTTTTGAAAAGAAATATTTTTAACAACATCATCATAATTAATTGTATAATGTGGACTTTTTGTTGCCGAAACTACGATATCAATATCTTTTAAAATCTCAAAACGCTTTAAATAGTCAACTATTTCTATATTCCCACTACAGTCCAAACAATTTCCATGAATTCTTTTTGTTGCAAAAAGTTTAGCACTAAAATCTTTATTCACAATATTATTAATAATAGAAGACCCTATCTTACCACTTCCTCCAATTATTAATATCCTAGGTTCAGAAATATTTTTTTTCTGTATAAATTTTTTGATTTCACTGCAGGCTAATGTAGCGTAAGATATAGCCGTTTTAGAAATTTCTGTTTTTGTCTTAATTTTTTTTGCACAAGAAAGGGCCCCTAAAAAAATTGTATTCAATTCATATCCGGTTCTTTTTTTATCTAAAGCCTCTAAATAAGTTTGTTTAATTTGAGCCAGTATTTCATTTTCCCCAATTATCATTGAATCCAAACCGCAAGTCACTTTAAACAAATGTTCAATTGCACTTTGATTTTCATAATATCTGGCATATTTTCTAATTTCACTTACCGTTAATCCTGTCTTTTCTGATAATAAATTTTCTAAAACAGAAAAAATTTTACTTCCCAATTCAATATAAATTTCTGTACGATTACAAGTGGTTAAAATTATACATTTTGTTTCTTTAGAAAATATATTTAGATTATTAATAAATTTTTCTTTCTCATCATCAGTAAAAGCAAATCTATTTCTGATTTCTTCCGGAGCAGTCTTGAAACTTACACTTATACATTTCAAATTGCATACTCCTTAACAATATCTAAAAATCTTTCCTGATTATCTTTAATCCATTCTGCAAAAATTAAACCTTTATCTTGCACTTCTCTTCCGATTTTTCTAAACATTTCAGGAATATTATCAGCAGGAATAGTTCCAATCACATCTCCAAAACGTTCATCCCCTTGAAGTTCTGAACCATTAAAGAATAAGTCAAAAGCATCAACTAAAATACCATCAACTTTTTTCTTCCCACCCTTAAACCCAATAATTGCAGTCTGATGAGCCGCACAAGAAGATTGACAGCCTGAAACGCAAAGTTTTGGTAATACTCCATCAGCAAATTTTTCTTCTTTATCCATCTGTATAATCTTATATAAAAGTCCGCTGGAATCAGAAATTCCCTGTTGGCATATTGTTGCACCTACACAACTTACAGACTGCTGTAATTGAGTATTTGCATTATCTGATTTTAGAGTTTCTTCTATTTTATTAGCTTCATCACCTGTTAAATTTATAATATACATCTCTTCTTTTGGAGATAATCTAACTTCTACATATTCTAAATTAGAAATTTCACTATATAAATTTTTCAAAACTTCGATAGAAGGATTACCTAAAGCAGGATGATATTTTACTGCATATAGACCAGTTTGTTTTTGCTCTATTATATTAATTGATTTTTTAGCAAAAGTTCCATTACCTTCTTTTTTCAAGGTTTTAGGTTCTATATTTAAAGTCAAATCTTCTTGCTCTTTGACTTCATCAAGAATTCTCTTAAATTCTGACAAATATTTTTCTTCTCCAATGGTTCTAGGAATATATCTTGTTCTGGCTTTAGCTCTGCTTTCATAATTTCCATATTCCATAAAGATTTTAACCATTGCCTTTGCACAATATAATATATCCTTAGGTTCAATATCTTCAAGGGTTTTAATTCCAAATTCAGGATTTACGCCTAGCCCTCCTGCAGTATATAAATCAAATTTTCCATTTTGTTTAGCAACAAATCCCATATCTCTATATGTAGCATGTACTATATTTTTTGAAGAATTAGAAAATCCAACTTTTAATTTTCTTGGTAATTTAATCTTTCCTATCAAACTGATTAAATATTCTGAAATAGCTTTAGCATAAGGAAGAACATCAAAGTATTCATCTTTTTCAACACCAGAAAGCGGTGAACACAAAGCGTTTCGCGGATAATCTCCGCCACCGCCTCGAGTTATTATGCCTATATCAAAAGCTTCTAACATTAATTGTGGAATAATATCAGGATTTAAATTATGTAATTGAATAGATTGGTTTGTTGTTATATGAACATGTTTGATATCATATTTTTCAATACTATCAATTAAGAACTTGAAATGTTCTTTTGTTAAATTTCCGGCAGTAATTCTTAATCTTAACATGCCGGTTTTATGCCCACGTTCTGAATAAGTTCCGAAACCTCCTGATTGAGATTTATATTCAGGAATTGAAAGCTCTCCATTATAATAACTTTTACAAACTTTCGCAAAATCTTCTATTTCAGATCTTATACGAGCTCTATCAGAGTTTTCAATAATCATAGGCATCTTTTTCATTCTCCACTTTCTATCCTATTTATATTTTAAACTAAATTAAAACTTTTTATATTAAATATTTCTAAAGATTGATTCTCGCCAAGTTAATATATACTCTGTAAGCATAATAATGAATACAATATAAGTATTTGCTATTTTTAGCAATCTCGTAAATAATTTGAATAGTTATAAAATTAAAATCAAAGGAAAAAATTTTGCAAAAGAAAATAATATCATTTTTATTAGTATTATTTATACTTCCAAACACATTAGTTTTAGCAAAAAATAATGAGGGTAAAAATATGAAAAAAATTGTCCAAACAGCTGGAAGAAATCAACTTGGCGACTTTGCGCCTGATTTTGCACATTTTAATGATGACATTTTATTCGGTGAAAATTGGAATAATCAAGATATAGACACCAAAACTAGAAGTATAATAACAATGGTATCGCTAATTTCACAAGGAATAACTGACTCGTCTTTAAAATACCATTTAGTAAATGCAAAAAATCATGGAGTCACCAAAAACGAGGCTTCAGCAATTATTACAAACACAGCTTTTTATGCAGGTTGGCCAAAAGCTTGGGCTGCATTTAATTTAGCTAAAGAGGTTTGGAATGAAGAAAATTGCAATGCATCAAATGAAAAAGAAAAATATGCAAATTCAATAATGTTCCCAATTGGAGAGCCTAATAATGCTTATGCAAAATATTTTATAGGTCAAAGCTATCTTGCACCAATATCAACATCTCAAGTAAAAATGTATAACGTTACATTTGAGCCCAAATGTCGTAACAACTGGCATATCCACCATGCAAAAGAAGGCGGCGGGCAAATGCTAATTGCTATTGGAGGACGCGGATACTATCAGGAATGGGGAAAAGAACCTATCGAAATGAACCCTGGAGATGTCATAAATATTCCTGCTAATGTAAAACATTGGCATGGCGCAGCTCCAGATAGCTGGTTTTCTCATATTGCTGTAGAAATTGATGGAATTGATACCTCTAATGAATGGCTTGAACAAGTTGGAGATAATGAATACCTAAAGTTAAAATGAGGATGCGGAAAAATTAACGTTTTTCACACAAACTCAAATAATTAATTTTTTAAACTAGATATTAAAAATCCATCTTTTATCTTATTAATAAAATTCAAATTTTTTATATAATATTCTCGGAGAAAAGCTCTTGAGAAGAAAAACACTTGGAATTTTAAACGGAATAATCGCATCAGTAAGCTATGGAACAAATCCTTTATTTGCATTACCTTTATATGCAAGAGGATTTGGAGTAAATTCTGTTCTATTTTACAGATACGCTATTGCACTTATTATCTATGCAATTTGGATTAAATTATTCAAAAAAGTTTCTTTAAAAATTTCTCTAAAAGAAATTTTAATTTTATTTTGCCTAGCTACATTATTTTCACTCTCATCACTTACTCTATTTGATGCGTTCAACTATATTGATGCTGGAATAGCATGCACTATTCTATTTATCTATCCGGTTCTCGTTGCAATTATCATGACGTTATTTTTCAAAGAAAAATTAACAAAAACTACTATTTTCTCAATCCTATTAACCTCTCTAGGAATTATTCTTTTATATCATGGCAATTCAGGAACAACATTGAATCCAATAGGAGTAGGCATAATTTTTCTATCCGCAATTTTATATGCACTCTATATAGTTGGAGTAAAAAATATTAAACCGATTCAACATATCAACAGATATAAAATGAGCTTTTATATTATGTTCTTTGGACTCTTTGTCTACATAATCAATCTTAAATTTTGTACCCAGCTTCAAATTATCACTGAGCCTAAACACTGGCTTTATGTCATAGGTCTTTCTTTATTTCCGACTATTATATCACTTGAGACAATTAATGTTTCTATAAAGCTTATAGGCTCTACCCTTACAGCAATATTAGGAGCTCTTGAACCGCTTACAGCAATATTTTTTGGAGTATTAATTTTCCATGAACAATTGACTCTAAGAATTTTTTTCGGAGTCTGTCTAATCCTTTTAGGGGTTTTTCTAGTTGTTACAAAAAAAAATAAAACAAACTAGCAAAAAAAATTTTTAGGGGTCTTAAAATAAATACACACATTTTGAGAAAGGTCTAATTGTTATGAAAATAAATTTTATTACCCCTAAATTAGGATATTATGACAAGAAAAATCTAAAAAAAGAAAAAGAAACAAATAATCAAAATATAACTAATCCAAATTTACAACTAGAAAACAAGTTTAACGATTTTCTAGCATTTCAAGCCAGAGTTGATAAAGGCTTAGTGCGCTTTTATGAAGTCAATGAAAATCACATGCCACAAACACTTAAAACATATATTGATTCTTTAGGAGAAAAAATAATCACTCCTCTAGAAGCTCAAAAACAAGCTTTTCAAAACCTCAATATTGCAAATACAATCGAAGAAGTGAAAAAATTATTTCCAGAGGAAGATTTATTTAAAGGTTTAATTGAGCCAAACCAAACTAAAGCCACAAGGGGAATTTTACAATCATTAAAAGAAAATGAAGAAATTCTTGCACTCTCAGAACAAGGAGTACTAAAAGATAATACAAATTTATCAATATATCTTCTGAGAAAAATTTTCCTTGAAGGAAAAACTATACCTGAAATAAATAATGATTTAGATAACGATTTGAATGAAGATTTTAAAGCAGATTTTAAATTCAAAAACAAAGATAGTAAATATATTTATTCATCAACGCTAAAAGCTTTAGGTATAAAACTTCCGGATACCGAATACTTACAATCACTAAGATATACTAGAGACGGGTATTCTGACTTAGTGGGAGAAAACATTTCTAAAGGACAACGAGAATTTTGGAACTCATTAAGCGAAAATGAGCGAACTGCAAGAGCCAAAATTAGCGTTGGAAAATTTGAAAAATGGTGGAGTTCATTATCCAGAAAGCAAATAATTGAAATGATAGCAGAGCAGACTTCTACCTTAGATATGTTAAAAGCTTTCAAAAAAAATGAAAGAGCAATTGAAAAAAATAAACAACTAACTCAAGTAAAAACAGAAGAAGCTCAAAATCAAAATAATACTCAAAAAATTAAAACAAAAGTAGGTTCAAATAAACTTTCACAAGATGAACTTTTTATAAAATGGGCAACTAATAATCTTAAAATTTTTGAAGAAGGCTTGAGTGAAGCAGAAAAAGATACATTATATGTAAAAAGAATGCAACGAATGACTCATCGTTGGGCAGAAATGAGTCCAAGCGAGAGAACTGAGTACATTTCTAAAATGAAATCCGGCTCTGAGCCATTAAGATATACTATGATTGATGCTTGGAACAATAGCATTAATTTAATTAAAGATTTATCAGAGCATCTCAAAAATAATCAAATATTCAGACCTTCTGATATTCTATTTTCAAGCGCTGAATTTAGTGAATTCCAATCTAAGTTAATGAGTGAATTCTGGCAAAATCACCCTAACTATGCAACAGAGCTTGGTGAAAAAATTCTAAAATCACAAGAAAAAATTAATGATGCAATTTCTCATGGAACTTTTGAAGCCTTAAAAAAGGAAATTATGAGAAATAAAAATCAACGTATAAAAGAACTCGAAGCTTTAAAAAAACAAACTGGTAAAACTGGTGAAAATGAAAATAACAAAGAAATCCCTGAATATATCCAAGAATTTAAAGATGCATATTTTAACGGATTAATCAAATTAAGACTAAAACACCTGCCTAAAAAATATTTAGAAGACTTTGTAGAAGTAATCACGACAAGTATACCAAAAGAACAAATAACAGCTTGGACAAAAAATCTAAAAGGGCAGCAACTTACACTTGAAGATAGAGAAAACCTAAAAAAACTCTCTACTACAGAGCCAAAATCTGGAGCTGAAATAAATAGAGCTATTGAAGCAGCAGTTGCAACTATCCTCTATGATTGTACAAAAGATCCAAGAGTATTTTTAATGTCTCATTCTGATGTAAAAACTGCCCTATATAAACTGGATATCGGGCAAAATCCAATAGAGCTCGGTTCTTTGAAATTAGAAAGAGATTTTATAATCCCTGTAGAAAAAAAACATATTGATGATCTAAAACTAGAAAAACTCTATAAGACATATAGAGAAAAGTTAGACCCTCTTAGTATAGAAGATATTATTGATAATTATTTTTCATTCCCTAAAGTATCATCAATTGGAGAAAAATACGTTCAACAAACATTAGAAGCAAAATATCAAGAACTAGCAGATTATTTAGAAACATATGGAAAATCTTTATTAATTCTATTCTCAAATAAAAGCTTATATCCAACATCTGTAAAAAAAGCTTTTTATGAAAAAGTAAAAGCTAATGCTCCTAGTTCATTAGATCTATTCTTCAAGAATTGTATTTTTGAAAAAAATACATCTTTTGAGCTAGAAAATAATTTAAAGAACATCGCTTATCAATACACCTCAAAATATCCTTTCTTACCAACAATGTATGCAAATGCTTACCAAGATGAAATGATAAAAAGCTTAAGAAAAAGTGATGAAAGTGTACAAGAAGAACTAAAACATTTTAAAGAAAACTTTTGCACAAAGCGAAAATCATCAGATGAAAACTCTCAAATTGCTGTAATACCTAAAATGTCTATGGCAGTAGAAAACAAACTAAAAATGTTAGTAATTGAACAAGCTATGGCAGATATTTTATATGATGCGACCGAAAACCCAGAAGTCTACGCTCTTGGATTTGAGGACTTATGTGATAACCTTGAATTATTTAATTTGGTAAAAAAATTCCCAACAGCAGAAAGAAATTATTATGCTCAGACATTAGGCAAAAATATTTCTATTTCTGCAAAAAGGAAATTAAATATTGCAAGTATAAATAGACTAGCAGAAGAATATAGACAAGAAATTCAACAATGGCTGCATGAAAGCATGGTTGAAAGTAAAAATTTAACATTGGAAGATTTAGTTTTTATTTTAAATCCAGATGAAAACAAATCTAATCTAGACAAATTTGTTGAACAAAGAATAAAAAATTATAATCTTAATTTAAAAGATTAATTATTTTTTGTATCAAAATTAAGATTTGCAAGAATAACTGCTGTTATCATGAAAATACAGCCAAAAATTTCTTTTGGAATCATAGACTCACCCAAAATTAATACACCACCCAATACTGCAAAAACTGATTCCAAACAAAGAATCAATGTTGCAACGATTGGAAGCGTATATTTCTGCCCAAAAATTTGTAGAGTATATGCAACACCACAAGTCAGCACACCTGCATAAAAAATTGGAACTTTACAAGCTACTATGCTACTCATTGAAGGTGTCTCAAATAAAAATGTTAGAACAGCTGATAATATTCCCACAACAAAAAACTGCAACGCACAAGCTTTAACAGGATGTACTTTTTCTGAATAATAATTCACAACTAGAATATGTAACCCATAGAAAAAAGCACCTACAAGAAGAAATAAATCATAAACACTGAATCCACTTTCAGTTTTATAGCATAATAGATACAGACCAATAGTTGCTAAAATAACACTTATAACAATATTTTTCTGCAACTTTTCTCCCTGTAATATAGAAATTATTGGAACAAAAATTATATACAAAGCAGTTATAAAACCAGCTTTACCCGCTGTAGCATATAACATACAATACTGTTGAATAGACATTGCAATAAATAAAGCAATACCGCAGCCTATACCAGCTCTTGCTAGATTGATATGTTGAAATCTTTTTCTTCTTTTAGTTCTTGTATCAGGCTTCGAATATTTTACCCAGAAAATTAGTGGCAAAAGACTTATTGCACCTAAAAAACTTCTCACCATATTAAAAGTAAAAGGTCCAATAAATTCCATACCAGCTCTTTGGGCAACAAATGAGAGTCCCCAAATCATAGCTGTTAAAAATAGTGCAATATTTCCTAAAATTCTGTTTTTCATATTTCTCACTAAATTCTATTATGCCATACTCCGCCTCTTCTATCTACCAAGGCATCATAACAAGACCAAAATCTAAAAATACCAGTTAGACCAAGCACAGCATGAGTAACATTTTTATCTAGAGGATTATCATTAATAAGCTGACCAAGTCCAGGCCATATGAATAATGAAACTGCTGCAGCACCAACAGAGCGACCTGAAATTTTTCCAGGCTGACCTTCGGTAGGAGCTGAAAATGCAGGTGATATTAAAAATATCATAAATATAAAAATTGATAATATCTTCTTCATACAATTTTATTCCTTATTTCTTCTCAGTAACCCAAATAAGATGATAGCCAAATTGAGTTTTTATAGGATCAGATACTTCTCCAATGTTCCCATCAAAAGCAGCTTCCTCAAATGGCTTAACCATTTGACCTCTACTAAAACAACCTAAATCACCACCATCTTTACCTGAAGGACATTTAGAATACATTTTGGCATAATATTTAAAATCATCAAAATCCTTAATCTGACTCTTTAACTTAATAGCTTCCATTTCAGTAGGTACAAGAATGTGACTTGCACAAACTGTCGAAAATTCTTCTGCTAAAGCTGGTACAGCAAATGATGCTATTAAAAATAGTATGCTAAAAACTCTTTTCATTTTTTACTCCTTAAATTATTACACTAATAGTTTAGCTCTTTGCCACAAATCGTTAAATTCCTCAAATGTATACTCTTCAAAAGGTTTTTCTTTTATTTCTTCCATTTTTTTGAAACGTTTAACGAATTTCTTATTTGCTCTTAATAAAGCTTGTTCTGCATCAATTTTATACCATCTAGCAAGATTAACTGTAGCAAAGAAAATATCGCCCATCTCATCTTCCATTTTTTCTGGACTACCATCTTTTACAGCTTCATCAAACTCATGATATTCTGATTGTATACATTTTTTTAAACTATCTATAGAATCCCATTCAAAACCTACTTTAACAACCTTTTTACTAATTTTTTGAGCTGCCATTAAAGCAGATTGAGATTTTGTAATTCCATCAAGAACAGATTTTCTATCTTTTTTCTCTTCTTTTTTCAGTCTATCCCAAGCGTTTATGATATCTTGAGTAGAATTAACTTTTGCATCTCCAAAAACGTGTGGATGTCTATGAATTAATTTTTCGCTCAATTCTTTTGCAACATCCTCAATATCAAATTCATTATTATCTTTTGCAATTTGAGCATGCAAAACTACTTGCAAAAGAACATCTCCTAACTCTTCTCTTAAATTAGGAATATTATTATCATCAATTGCATCAACCGCTTCGTATGCTTCTTCTAACATATTTGGACGTAAAGACTTATGAGTTTGTTCCCTATCCCACTCACAGCCATTTTCACTACGTAATATTGCAATAATATCGACAAGTTTTTCTAAGTTTGGATATTTCATAAATAAGATTATACTATAAACTAATTTTTATTAATAAACATATTATACAAAACAGCCAAACCGCCAGCTACAGCCGCAGAAATTCCAGCATATTTTCCAGCTTTTTTCCATTGGTCATTACGCTTAGTATTTTTTATTACATCAAATAAGTTATCTTTTATCCCACTAGGCTTAACAAATTTTTTGCCTTCTTTATCCCAGCAAGCTTTTATGGTCTCTTTCATATTTTCAATATTATATTCATTAATTGCTTCGATACTTTTTTTCAAAGCATCTTTCTTGCTTTTAAGATTATCTGAATTAACAGTCTCAAGTAGAGTATCTAAAGACAGACCATTTATATTTGACTCACTTACAAGCTTGTTATCTTTAAGCAATTTTTTGAACTCCTCTGGAGTCTTTATTTTATCAACTTTTGACATTATATTATCAATTTGCTTAAAAAACTCTTTACCTTTTGATGATAAATTCTTATCGACATGTTTTTGAAAAGCTGCTTTTGCGAAACTATCAGCTACAGTCCCCTCTTTTGATACAGGAAACCTACTCTTAAAAAATCCAACAGCACCACCAGCTAATGCACCACCTGTGGCAAGACCAATCACAGGAAGCCCTCTATTATTTTGATTTTGATAAGGTGAATATGTTTGATTATACTGCGGTCCATAGTAATTACCATTCATCATATAAGAACTTGTCATAAATACACACTCCGATATTACACTACACTATCTATATAAAGTTATTTTTAATAAAAAACTTGCCTTATTATTAAGAAAAGTAACAAAAAGAAATTCTCTAAAAATATAACGTACTTTTATTTTTGATTATATTTATTGTATAATCACCATATACTTTTAGTAAGGAGATATTTTTAATGAAAGTAAGCGTAAAAGTACCCGCAACATCGGCTAATTTAGGCCCTGGGTTTGATTGCTTGGGTATTGCACTTCCGATTTATAATACAATTACAATTGAAGAGACTGTTCTTCCAGGAACAGGAATAGAAATAAATATGATGTCAGAAGAGAATGAAACAATCGATGAAATGATTTTTGATGATATTCCTCGTGACGAAAATAATATTGTATATAAAGCAGTAGAAATGCTTTATAACTCTATTGGGCAAGAACCTTCTGAATTAAGAATTAATATTCAATCCCAAATTCCTATAACAAGAGGTTTGGGAAGTTCAGCTGCTGTAATTGTTGGTGGACTTATGGCTGCAAATAAATTACTAGGTTCTCCAGCAGATGAAACTGCTATACTATCTATTGCAACTGAAGTAGAAGGACATCCTGATAATGTTGCACCTGCTATTTTGGGTGGATTTGTTTTAGCATCTCAAGAAGATGACGGATCAATCGTTTATAGAAAACTTGATTGGCCAAATGATTGGGACATTACAGTGTGTATTCCTGATTTTGAATTATCTACAAATATTGCGCGCTCAGTATTACCTGATAGTATTCCAAGAGCAGATGCAATATTTAATGCAAAGCACTTAGCGATGTTAATTGATGCAGTAAATACAAAAGATGCAAAATTAATGAAAGTTGCATTACAAGATAAAATTCACCAACCATATAGAGAAAAATTAGTACCAGGAATGAAAGAAATAATGAATGCATTCAAACACGAAGATGGAGTTCTAGGATGTGTTCTTTCAGGAGCAGGCCCTACTCTTCTAATTATTTCTCATAAATATGACTTGGATAAAATAAAATCAACAGTAAAAGAGATTTGGGAACCTCAAAGTGTTAAGGTCGATATCAGAACCTTAAAAGTTGAAACTCAAGGCGCTGTGATTTTAGAATAAAATAAACATTTATAATATTTTGAACTACTCTGAATTTTTATATCAATTCTAAACTGTAAAATCTATTTTATGTTTTTGAATAATGTATTAAAAAATTCAGAGTTTTTGTTTATATTTTCTAGTGTTAGTTTCATCGGGATTCCTCCACAATTTAGAATATGTGACTTTGGAGATAAATTTTTATCCGCAATTATTGATAAATATTCATCAAGTATTTCATTTGCTTGCAAAATATCAAAGCTTGATATACAATTCGCTGCTTTTTTATTCACCAACTCCAACTCTTTATCTAAATTATCACGAGAAATTTGATTCATAACCATTTTGGCAACATCTTTCGTAAATAAATCCGACTGATATTATAAAAAACAACTAAAATAGTTCGTAGGATGTGGTAAATCTTTGATTTACCACATCTTTTAATATATGCTAAAATACATTTATAAATTACAAAAGATTCTATATTCCAAATAGTATAATTTTTATTACTATTGTTACAAATAAAATACGTAATATAATCAGATAAAACATTAGCAAATTAGACCAAGGAATTGGAAATATTCTACGTTTAACAATTTTGTTAAAAATGGATATTATGAGACCGATTGGTGTAATTTTGAAGATAAATATAAAATTGCAGATTTAGATTATGAATAATTCAATAAGTTTTGATGCGGTAAATCAAAGATTTACCACATCCTACTTTCTGTTCCAACGGTGGTATTGAAGCTAATATAGAAACACACACCTTACATAAAACATTCGGATGTCATTATTACGAAAAGTATAAAGATGAAGTTATGTTACAAAAAGTTTAAAACATAGTCCTCCTGAAATAACTCTACGATACCTTGAGCTTGAGCAAAGCAAAATTGATTTTATCACAAACATTAAAAACTTAATGTTAGCATTTACCAATATTTACAGTGAACATAAAACAATATATACAACATTTTATATTATTAAGCACAAGCCCTAAAAAGTTTGTTATTGCTGAATTTTAAAAGATAAAATTATAAATTTGTTACAAAAATAGGCCACGTTACTTATTTATAAAATTTATTATTTTGTTTGTGCTACTATATACTCAGAATATGTTATTATTCTTTGCATTAAATTGCATAACAATAGGAATTAATACAAAGAGGTATAATGAAAAAAGATAATAATGAAATTTGTAATAATATTATAGGAATTCCAAAAGCAATTTCTTATTATAATAATTATCCTTTTTATTTTGGTTTTTTCAAAGGTCTTGGGTTTGATATTCTTTTATCGGATAAAACTACTACAAAACTAATTAATGAAGGTTCCAATTACGTGGTTTCTGATACTTGCTTACCTATTAAAGTTTTTGTAGGTCATGTAGTCAATTTATTAGAAAAAGGATGTAATACCATTTTCATACCATCTTTACAATCAACAGCATATAAAGTTAATAACTGTACAAAAATCAGGGGGTTACCTGAAATTATTAGAAATGTTATAGATAGACCTTTTAAAATGATTGAACCAACTCTAGATAAGACAAATAATATTTTTTTTAAAGATTTTTGTTACGATACAGCCCATCAATTAGATATTTTTGATGAAAATAAAATAGAAGTTGCAATTCAATATGGTTGGTCTATTTACAATAATTTCCAACAAATGACATTAGCAGGCATTCCATTTGAAGATGCCATTAAATATGCAATTGAAAACAAAATCGTTTCAAAACCGATTGAAATTGTTAAGCCTTTATCTGTTGTAATCATGGCACATGGATATAATTTGTTTGATGAAAGAATTTCCATGAGTTTGATAAAAAAACTAGAAAAAATGGGGGTAAAAGCATAT
The DNA here is from genome assembly GCA_944325535.1 of Candidatus Gastranaerophilales bacterium. Classification (GTDB taxonomy): domain Bacteria; phylum Cyanobacteriota; class Vampirovibrionia; order Gastranaerophilales; family Gastranaerophilaceae; genus CAG-196. The sequence goes on along the minus strand of CALVAL010000002.1, from coordinate 24,584 downwards.
ACAGGATTAAATGTCTCAAAACAAGATGCTATCAGTTCTATTGAAAAACTTGGAGAAATTCAATATTGGGCAAATGAATTAGATTTAACTGGAGCAGCAGCTTATTATATGTTGAATAACAAAGTAGATGGTATTATTGCACTTTCTGCTTTTGGTTGTGGTCCAGATTCATTGATGGTTGATGAAATCCAATACCATGCTTCTGAAAAAGGACTTCCTATGATGCATTTAACAATAGATGAGCATACTGGAGAGGCCGGATTTATAACAAGAGTTGAAGCCTTTGTTGATATGCTAATTAGAAGAAAGCGTAAAATTCTTAAAGATAATAACAATATCAAAAGATTACCTTCTTCAAAAAGAGAACAAACTGCAAAAAAAGATGATAAGACCGTAAATTTTGTATAGACAGGATAGTTAATTGAAAAACGATAATTTGAAAAATTTTAAATATAAAGGAGTTATTCATATCCATTCTCTAAATTCAGATGGGAGTGGAGATATTGAAACAATTTCTAAGGCAGCAAAAAAAGCTGGATTATCTTGGATTATAATTACTGACCACAATTTTTTTGATACAAAAGAAGGTCTTTATAATGGTGTTTATGTAATAAAAGGAGAAGAAATTTCACCTAAAAAAGAAAATCACTACATTGCTCTTGGTATAAATAAACAGATAGAACCTAATGAAAATCCACAAGTTTATATAAACGAAGTAAGAAAACAAAATGGAATTGGCTTTGCAGCTCATCCAGATGAATATCAAAAAAGAAAAAATAACTATCCTCCTATTACCTGGAATAAGAATTTCATGCCAGATGGTGTAGAAATATGGAATTGGTTTTCTTGTTGGGGAGATAAATTAAATAGTAAAAATATTTTTACCTTAGCCTATTCATATTTATTCAAACATAAGCTTATATCAAAAGCTTCACAAGAATCTTTAAAATGGTGGGATAAATTAAACTCTAAAACGCAAACAATTGTGCCTGCAATAGGTGGAGTTGATGCTCATGCATTAAAAATAAACAATTATATACTACCTATTACAATTTTTCCATATAGAACGATGTTTAAAACTATAAACAATATTATATATTTAACTAAACCTTTATCAAACGATTTTAATATAGCAAAAGAACAAATCTTGAATGCCATAAAAAATGGTAATAACACAATAGTAAATCGTCATATACTCAATGAAATTCCAAATATTGAAATTAGTAATAGTTTAAAATCTGCTAATAGTGGAGATTTCTTAAACTTAGATAAAAAAACTTATTTAAAAGTAGATGTTAATAAAAAAGCTTTAATCAAAGTTATTTTGAATGGTCGAGAGCTTTATGAATGTGTTGCTAAAAAATGTAACCTATTATTAACACAAATTGGTAAATATCGTATTGAAATACATATAAACAATAGAGGCTTTGCATACTCAAATCCTATTGTTGTAATTTAGCAGGAGTTTGTTTTGAACGAACTAAAACAAAGAAAAGAACAAAAAAATAGATTTTTCCAGAAAGATAATACAATAGCTACAAAAAATAGAGTTGTAGCTTGGCCAAGAATGGGAAACATTGACCTTTCTATGAATGCTCTTGTAAGTTCTTTAGGCGTGAAAATAGTAGAGGCTCCTCCTAATACAAATGAAGCATTAGAAATTGGAGTTAAAAATAGTATTGAAGGGATTTGCTTACCTTATAAATTAAATTTGGCAAATTATATAATGGCACTTGAAAAAGGTGCTAATACACTAATGATGTTCCAAGCTCCCGGCTCTTGCAGATTTGGTAATTATACAAAAATGGCTCAAAAAACTTTAAAGAAAATGGGCTATAAATTTGATATGGTAGTATTCGACATGTACCAAAGCAAAATGAAGCAAACACTGCAAGCTTTCTGGCATGTTACAAGATGTGCAAATCCTTATAGGTATTATAAGGGTTTTAGTACTGGTTTTAACAAAGCTTTTGCAATTGATACTGCGGAAAGATTATTATTCTACACTCGTCCAAGAGAATTAAATAAGGGAGAAGCTGAGCGTTGTTATAAAAAATGGTACAAAAAAATTGCAGAAACAACTTCTATTTGGGGCTGTAAACAGCTAAAAAAACATATAATTAAAGATTTCAAAAAAATACCAATTGATAAGAATAAAATTGTTCCAAAAGTCTATTTATTGGGTGAATTCTTTGTACTCCTTGACCCATATACTAATAAAGAAATTGAAAAAACTTTAGGAGATTTAGGAGTAGAAGTTGAACGACAGATCTTCTTTTCAGATTGGCTTGAACACGTCTTACAACCGTCTTTTTTATACAAAAAAGAATCTCACAGAGAACGTTGTGTAAGATTTGCTGAAAAATATATGAAACGAGCAATTGGAGGAGAAACTATTGAAACAATAGGTGATACCGTTTTTGCGGCTAAAAATGGGATTGATGGGGTAATTCATATAATGCCATTCTCTTGCATGCCAGAAATTGTTTCTCAAAATATTCTTACAAAAGTAAGTAAAGAAGAAAATATCCCTGTAATGAGTTTAGTTTTAGATGAACAAACAGGAAAAGCTGGATATCAAACAAGAATCGAAGCTTTTATAGATTTGGTTAAACGTAAAAAAGTAAGACAAAAAAATATAAAAAATAAGGAAGAGGGTATTTTGCAATGTTAAAGCAAGAATCTAGAAACAAAATGACATTAGAAAGAATCAAATACTACAGACATCTTTTTGGAGGAGCTTTAGAATGTATTCAAAGTAGACTATCAAAAAATCCTAAACCATTGTGTTTTTCTTTAATGGTTACAAGTGCTTGCAATTGTGACTGTGATTTCTGTTTTTGGAAATCTAAAAAAGGTCAAGATGATATGCCAAAAGAAGAAATCATTAGACTTCTCACAGAAGCTGGAGAAATTGGCTATATGGATAGCATACTTTGGGGGGGAGAACCTTTATTGAGACAAGATTTTGCAGAAATTTGTAAAGCCTCTCATGATGCAGGACTTTATACAAAAATTGCAACAAACGGATGGTTTTTAGAAACGAATCCTGATTTCGCAAAATATACAGATTTATCATTTATTTCACTTGATGCAATTGGAAAAGCACATGATGATATCCGTCATATGCCAGGTATTTGTGACAAAGTTATGAGTGGAATTGAATATCACAAAATTCACTCCCCTAAAATGAGAATATATATTTGCTGTACTGTATCAACTCAAACCAGTTTTGAACAAATTAAAGAAGTTGCTCAATATTGTAAAGATGCAGATATTCTTCTTTACTTTACTGTTAATAAAGCTGCTTCAAGACCAGAAGAAGCTCAAAATGTCGTCGAAACAGAGTTAGAAAATGATCAATTAGCAGAAATGTTCATAAAAATTAAAGAACTAAAAAAACAAGGTTATCCAATTAGAAATTCATATTATTTTATGGATTACATTATTAATAAAAAAACTTACTATGAATGCCATTGGCCAAGAATTGCAACTGTTATTTATTCAAATGGCGATATGCTTAGATGCTATGATAGAAAACCATTTATTAGTGTTAAAAATAGACCTTTGAAAGAAGTAATCAAAGATCCATTATTTATAGAAACAGTAAATAAATGCAAAGATTGCAAGTTAGCTTGTGTAGGGAATTATGCACTAGATGCTTCTGGACTATGGAAGCTTGAGTGGCCTGCAATCAAATCATTAATGGAAATTGCTATAACTTAAGGAGTAAAAAATGAAAAAATATATTGCAATTTTAATTTTATTAATATTTTCTGTAACGACTGTGCCAACAGAAGCAAGACGTTTTGTTTCTCCTGCTGAAAAAGCAAAATTAGAAAAAATAAAACAACAAGAGGAATTACAATATTCTAATCTTAAATTACAGCAGGGAAATTATAACCAAGTACAACAATCTTCAAGTAAAATGTTAAATAATGAAAATGAAAATACAATAGAAGATGTTGTAAAATCAAAAAAACAAAGCGATGCTTTCACAAATAAATATAAAGCAGGAGAAAGATTATATAACAATTCTTTAATAAGTCCAATTGAAGAAATGTTCAATGGGAAAAATGTTGAAATTTCAGGCTCTATGCTAAAACAAGTTGGTTATGATTTATTTGGGAATGTCGTATCATCAAATGCTACAACCGGAAAATTTGATAATAATTACAAATTAAATATTGGTGAAAAAGTTACAGCATATCTCCAAGGAGATTCTGTTGATGTTATGGCAATTTCTGGAGCTTCTTTACTTAATCCAATGACAACAACCTCTGTAGATTCAAAGGGGAATTTATTTATTCAAGGTATAGGAATGGTTCAGGCAGAAGGTAAAAGTATCGGAGAAGTAGAAGCAGCTATTAATAAATTAGCAAATGCTAAATATAAAAGTTTAAAAATTCACCTTAATGTAACAACTGGACAAGAATTTGCAGTTTTCGTTTTTGGTCAAGTAAATAGACCTGGTAAAGTACTTGTGGGAAACAATTCTACTGTATTTGATGCTTTAAATATGGCTGGTGGTGTTAAAAAATCAGGTACATTGAGAAACATTTCATATTCAACAAATAATTCAAAACCAAAGAATATTGACTTGTATAAAACTATTTTCTTAGGCGAAGATGATGGCATTATTTTAAGACCAAATGATAAAATTTTCGTTAATAAAATTGGTAATGTAGTTGCAATAAAAAATGGTGTCATTGAACCTGGTATTTATGAAACAAAAGACAAAGAAGATATACAGAAAATAGTTAAATATGCTGGAGGCTTTGCTCCTACAACCCAAATATCGGAAGTAACACTTATTGGGTTCGATAAAGAAGCAAATCAAAAAACTGCTAAAAATATAGTTTGGAATAAAGCAAAAAATGTCGAATTAAATAATGGTGATTCTTTAGAATTCAGAGAATTATATAATGAAGTTGAGAATATTGTAACCATTCAAGGTAACATAAAACACCCAGCAACTTATGCATATACAAAAGGAATGAGATTATCAGACATCTTAAAATCAGAAGATGAGCTTTTGGAAGAAACATTTTTAAATCAAGCAGTAATCAGAAGAGTTTCTGGTAAAGACAATATGGTGGAAACTATACCAGTATTCTTAAAAGACTTCTTTGAAGGATTGTCAGATCCACTTCTGCAACCAAAGGATGTTATAAGTATCTACAAAAATACAAATTCTGAATTTGTTGATATTTATGGATGTATCAATCAACCAAAACACCTTGCTTACATTGATGGTCTGACCTTAGATGATGTAATGACTGATATTCGTTTTATGGAAACAAATGTTAACAATGAAAATTCAGAAGTTCAAAAAGTTTCTTATAAAAAACAATCAAATGATGATGTTATGCTAACAGCAGTAACCACAAGTGATAACAAACTAATTCCTGCTGAAAAAGTGGCTGTAGAAATCACAAATGAAGATGGTAATACCACATTGTATTATTTATACGATATCATGATTAATTCAGACAGAATCAAAGAAATTCCAATTCAAGCAAATGATAAAATATTTTTCCGTACTTTAAGAGATAATGAAGCAATTAAATATGTTAAAATATCTGGTTTTGTTGAACGCCCTGGTGTATATACAAGCATAGAAGGTAAAAAGCTAATTGATATGATAATGTTAGCAGGAGGATTAACTGAAAAAGCAGATTTAAGAGGAATTGTATATAAAAGAGCAAACTTACAAGGTACTCAACTTAATATCGCTAGAAAAAATAATGATAGAGATATTCGATTGCTAGAAGGTCGAATGGCTGGAGCTTGGAAAGCAACTGAAGCAGATCAACAAAGTAAGATGGACATGATTACAATGATGAAAAATGAAGAAAAAGACCTTATAAAACGTTATTCTGGGCAGATAGCTTTAAATATAAAGAGTAATGATATTAGAAAAATTCGAGATATCGATAATATAGAAGTTCAAGATGGAGATGACATTTATATTCCTCGAATAAATAACCAAGTCAGTGTTATGGGAGAAGTTTACAATGAACAATCTTTTACATATAGACGAGGTGGTAGTGTTAGTTCTTATATTAAAGAAGTAGGTGGATATACTCCAAATGCAAACAAATTCAGAATTTATAAGGTTGGAGTAAATGGTAGGGCTGAAAAAGTTGGACTATTAGCTCAGGTAGAACCTGGTGATGTAATTGTTGTACCTCGTAAAATTGCAGGAAACGATTGGATAACTCCAGTTTGTGACACATTAAGAAGCATTGTTTCTGTAATGACAGCAGCATTTATTGTAACCAAAATTTAGGAAGTAAGATAATGAAAATATTGTCAAAATCTATACCAATAATGTTTACTTCCGATTTGATAATTTTAGGATTGTCAACAACATTTTGGTATGGATTTTTTCAAGAACCTAATTTATAAATTCAACAAATTTTTGATAGGTATAGTTCTTTTAATCCATTTTCAAGAGAAGTATTTTTAAATTCTTTGAAGATGGATTTTATTTGAGAATTATCTAATATACTATCTTTAATATCTCCAATTCTTGGAGGTAAATAGTTCGGAGATTTATTATATCTATATAAGTTTTTCATCATTACAAAAAGCTTATTAATATTAATTCCGGTATTGCTGGAGAAATTATATGTTTTATTAACAATATCAGATTCTATTGTCAATAAAACAATTTGTGCAATATCTTTTACAAACAAAAAATCTCTTATTTGAGTTCCATCATCAAAAATATTAATCTCTTTATTATTTAGCATTGCATCATGGAAAATTGCAATAACTCCACTTTCTTTTGATGAAAATTGCCTTGGACCATAAACATTCGAGAATCTAAAAATAACATATGGCAAATTAAATAATTCTATATATTTTTCCATTGTTAATTTAGATATTCCATAAAAAGAAATCGGTTTTGTTGGATGCTCTTCTGTAATCGGTAAAGTTTTTGGCATACCATATACCGCAGCAGATGATGCTGTCAAATACTTTTTAACATTATATTTTTTACAAAGTTCTAATATTTTTATTGAACTAACTATATTTAAATTTGCATCATAAACAGGTTTTTTTTCTGAATATGCAACACTTGTCTGAGCTGCTAAATGTATGCAAAAATCAGGTCTTTCTCTATCAAAAATAAATTCTATATCATCTTTATAAATATCATTTTTATAAAACTCAATTTTATCACTTTGGGGCAAATTATTTATTGAACCTGTTAATAAATTATCAATAATTACAACTTTATAATCATTCATAATTAATTTATCTACAATATGAGAACCAATAAACCCAGCCCCACCAGTGATTAAAACTTTTTTCATATAAACCTCATTTTATTAATATATTTCCCATGCTACTACAAAAATAAATTAATATAAGCAAAAATAAAATCAGCCAGTTTACTATATATATTTTTTTTTGTTTATTATAGACTATAAAGATATAGGAGTGGAATTTAAGAATGCTATCACGTTCAATTTTATTTATGCTTATTTTCGATATATTAGTGTTTAGTATATCATCAAGTTTTTGGTATAAATTTTTTAATTTACCGCAAAACTTATTTTTCTTTGCTATAGCATTAATTGTAATTACAGGTTTTGTAGTTTTATTCTTGAAAGATAATTACAAAATAAGAGAGTTCAATATTTCTTCAAAAAATTATTACTTGTTATTCGAAGGTGTTGTTTTTGCTCACGTTCCTTTGACAATATTTTTGTTATTATTCAATCATAATTTGCAAATACTGGAATTTATTGCACTAAATATTTTAACTATATATTTATCTTTAGCGATTTATAGAAATCTATTTCATCTATATTTGTTCAAATTTAAAAAGAATAAAAATGTTTTAATAATGGGAACAAATCAAGAAGCAAAATTAATTGCAGATGAAATTATGAATAAAAAAGCTCTTAAAATGTCTGTTGTTGGCTTTGTTGATGATAAAGAAGAAGAAAATATAATAAAAGATTCTCAAACAAAAGTTTTTAATCAAGAAGAATTAAAAGATGTTATTCAAAAATATGAAGTAGATATTCTAATAGTTGCGATTAAACGAAGAATGGAAGAAAATTTACTTACTAATATGGTAGATAATGTTCCAAATTATGTAAAAGTCTATCGCATGCCGGAATTCTATGAAATGGTAACTGGAAAATATTATGTTAGCAAAATGTCAATAAATTGGCTTTACTATGATTTTATGAACAAGAGAAGTTTGGTTTATGATTTTTGTAAACGAGCATTTGATATAATAGCTGCATTAATTATCTTGACAGTTACTTCTCCAATCTTAGTTTATATCGGAATAAGAGTTAAAAAGACTGACGGTGGTCCTGCGATTTATACCCAAAATCGAGTTGGAAAAGGTGGAAAAATATTCGAAGCGTATAAATTAAGGACGATGTATTTGAACGATTATGTACCGACTGGAGATAATTTAAATAAAGCTGATAATCAGAATGCTGATGATAGAGTTATTCCATTCTGTAAGTTTGTAAGAAAAGCTCGTTTCGATGAGATTCCTCAAATGATAAATATTTTGAAAGGTGAAATGTCAATTGTTGGTCCACGAACAGAATGGGATGAAGTCGTAAAAGTTTATTCAGAACAAGTCCCATATCATGGTTGTCGTCATTGGGTAAAAACGGGCTGGACAGGATGGGCACAAATTAATCAAGGTCATTTGTTCTCAAGTGATGCTGAAGCTGAAAAATTACAATATGATTTGTATTACCTCAAACATAGAAATGTGTTGTGGGAAATCGGAATCCTAATAAAAGCCGTGTTTTTGGCTCTAGGAGGAAGACATGGATAATAAGAAACCAAATGTAACAAAATCAAGATTTTTTATATAAAAGAAACTGTATTTATGATTAAATTGTAGAAATGTAGTAAAAATTTTTCGGGGTAGAAATTGAAAAAAGAAAAGATAAAATTTAGCGTTTTAATACCTGTATACTATAAAGAAAATCCGTTGTTTTTCGAGCAGGCATTAGGTAGTATTTTAAATCAAACATTACTCCCTGATGAAATAGTAATTGTTAAAGATGGTCCTTTAACAAAAGGCTTAGAGTCTGTAGTTGAAACATATACTTCAAAATATACAAATTTATTTAATATTGTTGCATTAGAACAAAATGTAGGACAAGGTAAAGCTAGAAACGCTGGATTGCAAGCTTGTAAGTATGATTATATTGCTTTAATGGATAGTGATGATATTGCAGATTTAACAAGATTTGAAAAACAAATTGGATATCTAGAAAAACATCCTGAAATTGATTGTATAGGCTCTAATATAACAGAATTCGAAGGAGAACAAGAAAATATTATATCTAAAAAAGTTGTACCATTAACTCACGAAAATATTTTCAAATTTGGCAAATGGCGTTCTCCAATGAACAATATGACTATTATTTACAAAAAAGATAAAGTTTTAGAAGTTGGAGGATATAATTCATTTAATTTTGGAGAAGATTATTTGTTATTCGCCAAAATGCTTATGAATGGTTGTAAATTTCATAATTTTGAAGAATGTTTGGTAAATGCCAGAGGTGGTTATGGCATGTTAGCTAAAAGAATTGGGTTAAGTAGAATTATACAAGAATTTAAATTATTTTGGACATTTTATAAAATGGGATACATAAATATCTATGAATTTTTAAGAAATGTAAGTCTAAAATTTTTGTTGAGAATAATCCCAACATGGTTTCGAAGTTGGATATATAATAATTTTTTTTTTTTTTTTATATAAAAGAACAATTATGAAAGTATTTTTATTGAATCCGCCATTTAAAACTGAATTAGGAAAGTTTTCGAGAGCTTCACGCTCACCTGCAATAACAAAATCTGGCACATTATACAATCCACTTTGGTTAGCCTATGCTTGCGCTTATTTAGAAAAAAATAACATTGAGACAAAACTTTATGATAGTTGTGCTGAACAAACAAATCTTGACAAAACTCTAAAAATTATAAAAAATTATAATCCACAATTAATAGTTTTAGATACAAGCACACCAAGTATCAATGAAGATGTGCATTGTGCAGAAGAAATAAAAAAAGTAATGCCAAATGTTCATATTTGTTTAGTTGGGACACACCCAAGTGTCCTTACTGAAGAAGTTTTAAATATGTCAACTTCAATTGATAGCATTGCAAGACATGAATATGATGCTACTGTTGTTGATTTAGCTAAAGCAATTAATGAAAATAGAGATTTATCCACTGTAGATGGAATCTCTTATAGAAAAGACGGACATATTATTAATAATCCTGATAGGGCATACATTGAAAATTTAGATGAATTTCCATTTGTCACAGAAATTTATAAAAAGCATTTAAATATTAATAATTACTTTTTCTCCGCAGCGACATTACCTATGGTTATGATAATGACAGGAAGAGGATGCCCTTCAAGATGTTTCTTCTGTGTATATCCTCAAACATTCCACGGACATAAATATAGACTCAGAAGTGCAGAAAATGTAGTTGCTGAATTCGAGTGGATAGTAAATAATCTTCCAGAAGTTAAATCAATAGGCATTGAAGATGATACTTTCACTGCAAATCCTGACAGAGCAAAGCAAATTTGTAGAATGCTTATAGAAAAAGGCATCCACAAAAAAGTTAAATGGTGGGCAAATACAAGAGTTCATACAGATTTAGAGTTAATGAAACTTATGAAAAAAGCAGGCTGCCGTTTGATTATTCCGGGCTTTGAATCCGGTTCACAAGAAATTTTAAAGAATATTCATAAAGGAACAACCGTTGAGCAAGCACATAAATATATGAAAAATGCAAGAAAAGCAGGGTTGCTTGTACACGGTTGCTTTATGGTTGGAAATAAGGGCGAAACAAGAGAAACAATGGAACAAACACTCAAATTTGCCATTAAATTAAATCCTGACTCAGCCCAATTTTTCCCTCTTATTCCATACCCTGGTACAGAAGCTTATGCTTGGGCTAAAGAAAACGGATATATTAAAACATTTGATTATTCAAAATGGCTTAAAGAGGACGGTAATCATGAATGCGTTGTAAGTTATCCGAATTTAACAAGTGAAGATTTGGTAGATTTTTGTACTTACGCAAGAAGAAAGTTTTACCTAAGACCGAGATATTTAATTTACAAAACTATTCAATCAGTAACAAACTTAGATGAAATGAAACGTAATTTAAAAGCTTTTTCAAGATTGTTGGGTTACATGTAGATTAAAAAATAATCAGACAAAAGGGTAAATATAAAAAATAATGTTGGAGTTAGATAAACAAAATAGAATTGAATTATTCGATATTGCAAAAGGAATTGCTATTATTGCTGTGGTTTTAGGGCATATAAAGACCACAACTTTTATACATAGATATATTTATCTGTGGCACATGTTATTCTTTTTTGTTTTAGCCGGATATTTTTTTAAAGAAAAATACTATTCTTCAATTAGCAATTTATCAGAGTTTATAAAAAATAAATTTATTAGGTTAATGATTCCTTATATATGTTTTAATATTCTGTTTGAAATACTACATAATTTTTTTATTAATATTCATTTTTATACAACAGATAAGAATTTTAATTGTGTAAAATCTATTATGCACTATTATACAAATATTCAAGAACCAGTTATTAGGTTTTTTACCACGTTAGAACCTTTAGTTGATCCATCTTGGTTTCTGTATGTCCTTTTTTGTGCACTAGTTCTGTATGCGGTAATTAATTTTCTTTGTAAAAAAATAAAATATAATTATAAATTAAATTTAATATTGTTTTTGTTATCTTTTCTGCTATTAGGATATCATTTAGGAAGCATAAAATATAAATTTTTATATATTGGAACAATAAGCTCTACATTAACAGCTTTATTTATAGGAACTTTATTTCAAAAAATTAATATTAAAGCTATTTTTAATAAATATTATTTTATATTAACATCTATAATACTAATTATATTTACTATTATTTTACCGTGTAATATTAACATAAGTGTAAGCCAATATTATAATCCTGCATTATATATATTACTATCAATTGTCGGATTTATTTTTGTAATGTCATTTGCTTCGTTAATAAAAAGTCAATTAATGGCAAAAATTTGTTCATATATTGGTCAAAATACAATACCTATATTATTATTATTGCATTATGTTTCTTTTAAGTTAATAACATATACACAAATTATTTTTTACCAAGAATCTATAAATAATCTTGCTGTATTAGGGACTTTTCATTCAGATGGTTTATGGTGGCTTTTATATCTTACGGCAGGAATAGTTTTGCCAATAATTGCAAACATTGTTTATAAACGAATTACCATGTATGCGAAAATCCTAGTAAGCAGAATGTTGCAGGGATGCAGGTTTAAATAACGATATAGTATACAATTGAGGAAATACAAATTGGATGTATCAGGAATAATAGTTAATTACAAGTCAAAAGATTTAACAAAAAATGCTATAAACTCTATATTAGAAAACACAGAAGGTTTAGAGTATGAAATTTTTGTTGTAGACAACTGGTCAGATTTAACAAGTGAAAATTTGGTAGGTTTTTGTACTTATGCCAGAAGAAAATTCTATTTAAGATCAAGATATTTAGTTTATAAAGTATTTCAGTCATTAAAAAACTTAGATGAAATGAAACGTAATTTAAAAGCTTTTGGAAGATTGTTGAGGTTTATGAGATAAAATGAATAAAAAATCAATATTATTTGTGTGGTCAGCGGATTATCCTTGGGATGTACGCCTGGAAAAAGAAATTAATTCATTACAACAAAATGGCTATAAATGCTCGCTATTAGTTCGAAACACTAAGTTGAGCCCTAATAAAGAGTGTATAAACGGATTGCATATATATAGAGTTGGCAGGTTTGTTTCAAATTCGAAGTTGGATAAAATACTTTCATTCCCTTTTTATATCAACCCTCTATGGATTTTTAGCATTTTAAAAACAGTGTTTATGATACGTCCAGATATTATTATAATAAGGGATATTCCACTGGCATTATCAGTACAGTTTATTGCAAAATTATTAAATATAAAAACAATAATTGATATGGCAGAACCATATCCTTGTGCTATTAAAGTTTTTGATAAATATATGAATAATTGTATTACAAGATTTTTGTTTAAGACATTAGATTGGTATCAATATATTGAAAATAAAGCTTGTCAAAATGCTAATCATATATTTATCGTTGTGGAAGATAATATTGAACGGTTACAAACACATAGTAAAATAAGCTCTGATAAAATATCGGTAGTTTCCAATACTCCGGAACTTAAAACATTATTTTTAAAAGACAATTTTCAGGAAATCTCTAAACTAAAAGTTGTTTATACTGGAAATGTTGATGGTACATTCAGAGGTATAATGACATTGGTAGAAGCTGCAAAATTGTTAAAAAATCAAAATATTGAATTTAATATCATTGGTGATGGTACTTATATTGCAAAAATACAGGAAGAAATTAAGTTAAATAATTTAAAAAATATAAATTTAATAGGTAAATTGAGCCATCATGAATTATTAAAAGCTTTGGAAGAACAGCATATTGGAATCATTCCGCATGACAATTCTGATTATATAAAATATACTATACCAAATAAAATTTTTGATTATATGGCTCATTCTTTGCCTGTTGTTGTATCATCTGCAAGACCACTGAAACGTATTGTAGAAGAAACAAATTGTGGTTATGTGTATGAAGCTTGTAACCCACAAAGTTTAGCCGAATGTATAAATTATATTTTAAATAACAAGTCTGAATTATATGAAAAAGCACAAAATGGATATAATGCGATTAAAAATAAGTATAATTGGTCATTGGATGAAAAAGTCTTGTTAATGGTAATAAATAAGCTGTTGGAGGAATAGGATTGAAGTATTCGCATATTATATCTTATATAATAAGGTTACCATTAATATTTTTATTTTTTCCAGCAACTGTTTTATTTTTAAGTGAAACAAGTTATATTTCATTGGCGTTTTTAACAGTTATACCTATTTCTATATTTTTATTATTAATTCAACCAAACCGCTGTATCAAAAAATTTAAATTTCTTTTTAAACATACTCCCTTTAGATATTTTACAATTCTTTACATATGGATATTTATATCAGGATTAATGGCAGTTGTATATAATTATTATTCCCTGTCACGATATTTATATGTAACTATATTGGGATTCGGTTTAAGATTTTTTTTACCACTTTTATATGTAATATATATTATACCTAGGTACATATCATTAAAACAAGTAATTAAGACAATATTAATTATTTACAATGTTATTGTTCTAATTGGTTTTATTGAATTTATTGGAGCATTGTTAAATATCAATATTATTCTTGATATAATGCATTTAATATCTAATATACGTCCAGAAGATGCAAATGTTATTATAGAAGTAAATTCAGGCATTCCAAGAATAAGAAGTGTTTTTATGGAACCTGGTGTTTATGCAAAATTCATTGCGATAAATTTGCCCTTAATTTTTTTCTTTGCAAAAACAAAACTTAAAATATTTAATAATCCATTTTTAAATATTTATTGTAAAAGAAGCTTGCCGATATTATTTTTAATTTCTGCATTTCTAACCCAATCACCAATTTATCTTATTTTCATAAGTATTATTTTATTAGTATATTTTGGTAAAAATATACTAAAATATATTATAAAACATTTTTCTGTATTTGTTTCTTTTCTTATAATTCTCATTATATGTATCATATATCTTAATAGTTGCATTGACTTATCAAAAACATATGTATTACGGATTATTAATGTTTTGGAAACAATACCGAAAATGTCATTAGACTCCATGGTTGTTGCAGAGCCATCGTTAGGAACAAGAATTGTTAATAATTATAATCAATTTTGTATATTTTTAAAACACCCTTTATGGGGCGTTGGATTTATGAATACAGGGAGTGTACTCATTAAACAACTTATGAATTCTCCAGTTATTTTGACAGCAGAAATGCAAATGATTCTTGCTAGTGCAATTGACAAAATTTCTATTACAACAAATGCAATGTATTCTCTGTTATATCAAACGGGTCTTATTGGTTTTATAATATATTGTGTATTTATAATCAAATCTATAAACAAAATTGAATATGCAAGAAAATATTGTAATATACAAATATCAAAATTTATACAAGCTCTGAAACAATCAATAATAATTTTATTTTCTTTGTCAATAATTTATAATCAAAATTTACTTGATGAGTATGCCACTATATTGCTTGGAATTTCTATGTCAATAATATTAATCGCAAAAAAAAATAAAATACAACAGGAGAATAATAATGCTAAAACAAAATAGAGTTAGTACAGTTATAAATACTGAAATTACAGATGAAGATATTATAAAATTAATATCTACTCACAAAATAATTTCCTTTGATATTTATGACACTTTATTAATAAGATTATTTTGTAATCCGACTGATTTATTTAAATACATATCAATAAAAGAAAAAAAAGAAGAGTTTTATGAGCAAAGAATTAATGCTGAAATAACAGCTCGAAAAAATTCAAGTATAGACAAAGAAGATATAACTATAGATGATATTTATAATTACATGCCTAACAACTTAAAATTGTTTAAAGATATTGAACTTATTTATGAACAAAAATATACAGTCCAGCATCAAGTTAATTTCAAAATATATAATGAGGCTCTTAGACAAAATAAAACAATTATTTTGGTATCTGATATGTATCTACCAAAAGAGTTCTTATCAAATCTTCTAGAGAAAAATGGTTATACCAGGTATGAGAAAATATTCATTTCTGGAGAAATTGGAAAGACAAAACTCAAAGGTTCTTTGTATGACTATGTTTTAAAAGATATGAAGGTTCAGCCATCTGAAATTATACACTTTGGTGATAGTTATCATAATGATATAAAGCAAGCAAAAAAACATAAAATAGATTGTTATAAATTAGAATCATATATTTCTGATTTTTTGACAGATAAAAACAACCGGAAATTCTCTGTTTTTTATAAATTAAATAAGCAAAATGTATATGTTAGTATATTAATTGCAGTTTTTGCGTTACACTCATTGAAAAATAAAAAATTCAGTTCTTTTGATGAATTGTTAGGATATTATATTGGCGGTATCGTGGCATATTCATATGTAAAGTTTATTATTTCTGTAAGTGAAAACTATGAAACATTATTATTTGTTGCAAGAGATGGTTACTTATTGCAAAAGATATACAGAAAATTAGCAAAAGAAATAAAGACCAATATTTATATAAATGCCCAAAGAATTCTTAATATACAGTGTTTTGGTTATGAGTCTGATAAATATCTAACAACAAAGGTATATTTAAGTTCTAATAATATAAAATATAATAAGTGGGATGTTTATTTTAGACGAAATCAATATTATCAAAAATATCAGAAAGATATATTATTATGGCAAGAGAAAAACAGAAAAGAATATAAAAAGTATTTAGATAATATAAATATACCAGGTAATACTTTGCTTAGTATTGATATGACAACCGGTAATTTTACTTCAAAACGTTTTTTGCAAAAGATGTTGCCAAATAAAAATGTAATAGGTATGTTTTTTTCAACAGCGAGTAAAAAAATAGAAAATAATTGTTGTATTTATATGAAAAGGGAACTTTTATTTAAAGAAAAAGATATGTACTTAATTGCTGAGCCACTGTTTACATCAAATGAACCTGCTATTCAAGGTATTAAAAATGGTAAACCGGTATATAATGAATACTCTGATGAGATTTCAAAAAAGGTTTATAAGAAGAATATAGCAACAGAAAATGGCATAAATCAATTTATAGATGAACTTACAGAGTTTTTTGGTGATATAGAATTTCCCAAAGAAATAATAAATGAATATTTGTATAAATATGTTCAGCATTCTTGCAAACAAGATATTGTAGGATATAAAAATACACTTCTTTCAGATGGAAATATTCAAAACAGATATAATAAAAATTTGTACAATAAACTAAAAAAATATTTTAAATAAGAATTATGATGAATAAATAATAGAAAGGATATTTCATGTATTATATTAATAAATTATACGCTATTTTAAGGTACATAATCAATAAAATTGTCAAAAATTTCACACTAATTAGTACTTATAAAAAAAGCTATGAATTTTTAACTAAAATTTCAGATATATATAATTTAAAACCAGTTTCAGGACATTTAAGAGAAGTACAGTTAAAGTCTTTAGAATTTGCTAAATATATTACAAATATTCTTGAAAATAATGGAATTACACCAATAATAGGATATGGCTCATTGCTTGGTGCAGTCCGGCACAAGGGATTTATTCCGTGGGATGATGATATGGATTTTGATTTAATCAGAAGCGATTATGAAAAATTAATTCAATTAGCAAAAGAAAAATATATTTATGTAAAAAGAGCTGGAAATAGGTATTGGAGTGTTAGTAAAAGATTAAAATTTGAAGATGATTTATTAAAAAAATATCCAAATCAGTTGATTTTTATTCATACAAGTAGTATGTTACAGATTTATATGGGAACATCTTTCAAAGATTTTCATATTTGTGATTTTTTCTCATTAGATTTTTATTCTGACGATTATGCTTATAAAAGTCATTTACAATATATAAAGAATATAAAGAAAAAATTTTTAGAAATTAATAATTTTAACAAAGAAATTAGATTTTTAGAGAACGAAATACAAAATAATAAAAATATTAATGTATCAGGCAGTAATTTATTATATGGAATAGATAGTGATCCAACATACGCAGGAGCATTAAAATATGGAGAATGGCTTAAAAAAGATGATTTATATCCATTACAGAAAGTAAAATTTGAAGATGCTGAATTTTGGGCCCCCAATCACCCTGAAAAATTTTTGGAGCACAGATATGGTAACTGGCAAAAATTTCCTTCTGTTATAGAGGAACCTCGTCATTTGAAGTGGATAGATGCATATAATAAAAGGAAACAATGATGAGAGCTGAAAAGAAAAATTTATTAGAAAATTTTGTATCTTTAACGGCTTTACAAATAGTATCTTATGTAATTCCGTTGGTAAGTCTGCCCTATCTTTCAAGAGTTCTTGGTGTTGAAAAATTTGGTTTGGTGTTTTTTGCATTCGCATTTATGTCTTATTTTATTATGCTTACGGATTACGGTTTTGGGCTTTCTGCCACTCGTGAAGTCGCTGTCAACAGGCATAATACAAAAAATTTATCAAATATTTTCAGCGCTGTGATGTTTATAAAATTTATCCTGTTAACTGTAAGTTTTGTCCTTCTTTGTATAATAATTTTCTTTATCCCGAAACTTCGAGAGAATTGGCTTGTGTTTATGCTTTCTTTTTTAATGGTTGTCGGGAATGCAATTTATCCCGTTTGGTTTTTTCAAGGTCTAGAAAGGATGAAATATATAACTTTTCTAAATATTTTGTCCAAAATGATTTTTTTGGTTCTTATTTTTATTTTCGTAAAACGTGAAAGCGATTATATTATTGTTCCGTTATTAAACTCTATGGGGTTTTTGGTGGCCGGGGCTATTGGTATGTATTTCGCTATTAAGCATTTAGGTGCAAAATTATATATCCCGAAGTGGACAGCAATAAAAAAACAGTTTAAGTATAGTTCGGAATTCTTTTTATCACGAGTATCGGTATCTGTTTACACAAATACAAATACATTTTGTTTGGGTTTAATCGGTTCAACGGTTATGGTTGGATATTACGTTGCTGCAGAAAAAATTTATAGTGCTTTAAATGGTTTACAATCACCTTTAGGGAGTGCACTTTATCCATTTGTAGCAAAGAATAAAAATATTAAAACGTACAAAAAATGGTTTAAAGTTGCAGTTTTTTGTAACGTTGTGACTTGTTCAATCGTATTTATTTTTGCACAAGAGTTTATAACAAATTTTTACGGATTGGACATGACTAATGCTTATCACGTACTAAGAATTTTTAGTGTGATATCTTTGGTTGTTTTTCCGTCAATGTTGGTAGGTTATCCGCTAATTGGAGCGTTGGGACATACAAAAGAGGCTAACAGAAGTGTAATTGTTGGCTCTGTTGTTCATATTGCAGGGTTATTTACATTATTTATTATTAACAAAATGAATATTTATTCAATAGCCTTAATGGTATTGATTACAGAAAGTGTTGTATTTGGCATTAGAGTGTATTCAATTTGGAAGTATAAGTTATTAGAAACTTCAAAGGAGTAAAAATGAAGCGAGTTATTACATACGGAACATTTGATTTATTACATCAAGGGCATATAAATATTTTAAAACGAGCAAAGGCCCTTGGAGATTACTTAATTGTAGGCGTGACCGGTGAAGATTATGATATCTCAAGAGGAAAACTTAATGTATCACAATCTCTTACTGAACGTATAGAAAATGTTAAATCCACTGGGCTTGCTGATTTAATAATTGTAGAAGAATATATGGGACAAAAAGTCCGTGACATAAAGAAATACAATGTTGATATATTTGTAATTGGTTCTGATTGGCTTGGAAAATTCGATTATTTAAAAGATTTTTGCGAAGTAGTATATTTAGAAAGAACAAAAGGTATATCTTCTACTGATTTAAGAAATAGTGCAAATGATATTTTGAGATTAGGTGTTGTTGGCAATGGTCGTATTGCAAAAAGATTTGTAAAGGAATCAAAGTATGTTAGCGGTATAAATGTTGATTATGTATTTGGCAGAAATGAAGAACATTTAAAAGAGTTCATAACACAATTAGATTTAAACAGTTATTATACGGATTATGATAAATTTTTAGCTCAAGTTGATGCTGTGTATATAGCAATTCCACATATAATGCACTATGAATATGCAAAAAAAGCATTACAAGTAGGAAAGCATGTCTTGTGTGAAAAACCAATGACATTAAGCAAAAAACAAACCGAAGAGTTGTTTAAGATTGCAAATGATGGAGGTTTAATTATACAAGAAGCTATAAAAACTGCATATGCGCCATGCTTTGATAAACTAATAAGTATGGCACAAAGTGGTATTATAGGAGAAATAAAAGATATAGATGCAACATTTACTAAACTTATTAAAGATAAAACACTTAGAGAATATAAATCTGCTCTTGGTGGTGGAAGTTTAACAGAATTAGGCAGCTATCCATTGTTTATTATTGCTAAATTACTTGGAACAGAACCTATAAATATTGAATACGTAACATCTATTGATAAAGAGACAAAAGTTGATATAATGACAAAAGTTATTTTAAAATATAAACATTCCGTTGGTACTGCAAATGTTGGTATTGGGATAAAGAAAGAAGGTAATTGTATTATTTCAGGAACAGAAGGTTATATATATGTTCCTGCACCTTGGTGGAAAACTGAATATTTTGAAGTAAGATTTGAAGATTTGAATAAAGTTCAAAAAGTATTCTTAAATTTTGATGATGATGGATTAAGATATGAAATAGCGGATTTTCTAAATGCAATAAATATAAATAAAAAATCTTATAAAATGAATGAACAAGAATCTATATTTTTAGCTGACATATTAGAAAATTTTAGAGCAAATAAAAATGTTAATTATATTTTATAAATATGGCATTGTTAATTTAAATACACGGAATCTTTATGGTAATTGGATTTATTTAAATGAATTGCGTAAATAATAAAAGATTGAATATTATTTAATGATATAAAGGAGACATTATGCAAGAGCAAAATTTAAACTACTACTGTCCGCAGGACGAATTGGACGAAGAACTCACTATCGACTTAAAGAAAATCTTCTTTGCACTTTGGAGCAGAAAGTTCCTTATTGCAAAAGTATTTGTCGCAGTATTTGCATTCTTTGTCTTGATGACTTTTATTTCCGCAAAGAAATACACTGTTGATGCAGATTTGTACATCAATAAAACAAACAGTTCAAACATGGCTGAAATCAATCCGTACTTTATATCTGAAGTCGGAACTGGTGGTGGAATGGCTGCCTTGATGTCAGGTGGTGGAAATCTTATGAATGAACTTGAAATTATGCAATCTCCACTCGTGATTGATAAAGTTATTCAAGAAAATGATTTGCGTTTCAAAAAATTATTCGGAATTATTCCAACAGTAAAAACAGGAAAACCTTTAACAACAGAAAAATTCTTGAAAAAAGGAATTTCGTTTGAAAACAAAAAAGGCACAAATGTTGTAACGATAAGCTACAAAAGTAAAGACAAAGAACTGGCTTATGGTGTAGTAAATTCCATAATAAACAACTATATCGCTCTACACCAAGAACTTAACAGTGAAAAGTCCAAGTCTGACAAAACTGTTCTTGAAGCAGAATACAAACAGGCTAAAGCTGATTTGGATAAAAAAATGAACTCCATCAGCGGTATGCCTGCAAATACAATGGCAGGTTCAGGCGGGCTTGCGGCGATGAGTGCCTTCTCAAAATCTGCTCAAAAAGCGTTATCAGGGATTCAAGGACAATATGCAAGCGGTATAAAATCTGAAATCGCACTACGTGAAGATGCCGAAAAGGTTGCAGAGCTTGCAAAGAAAGTAGAATGGGCAAGATTGGTTGACAACATGTCCGAATCCTCAAACGTAATCGTTTTAAAAGAACCGAGAAGATTACAAGATTATGAACAAACTTCGCCTAAACTGTTCACAAATATTATTCTTGGTATCGTATTTGGGGCAATCGCAGCATTATTTGCGGTAATCTTTGTTGAAAACACAGACAAAAAACTCACTTACTCAATGTTAGGCGACAATATTATTTATGATATCGAAAAAGATTTTATTGACTTAAAATCTGTTCTTTTAGCGAAAAAGAAAGAACAACTTGCATTTGTTGTGTTTGGTGGAATGAAAGACGAAACTATAAGCCAGTTACAGCAATTTAAGAATATCCAGTTCGTCAAAGCGGATATTTCAGACGAGTTTGAAACTGGAATCGAAAACATTAACAATGTTATCATAATTTCTTCAATAGGAAATACAGATGCTAAATTATACAAGCGTGTAAAACAATTGTTAGAGAGAATGAACAAAGAAATTATACAAGAAGTTTTGGTGTAATTAAGATAAGAATTTTGAAGTTGCAATAAGAATTTCTTCAAAATCATCATCAGTTAATTTTAGGTAAGGTCTAGCAGGAATAGAAACTTTTTTATTCTTTCCTGCTAGACCTCCTAGTTGATGAATTGCAGCATAAACCTTATTTGAACCGATAATAGCTGATTCATTATCATATTGAGTTGTAACAGACATTGCCAACTGACCTGAAACCTGAAGAATTTGTCCGGGATAATGTCCTGTTTTTCTTCTTGCAGTTTTAGTTTTTTCTGACAAATCTTTCCACTTTGGGCGACCTTCTTCTTTAAAGTTCTCTTCGGTAGAATCTGCCATAATTCCTGCGATATTTTTCATCAATGGTCGTAAATCAGATGCTTTTTTAGCAACCTCAAGCAATGCTTCTTCAACGGCTTTGTTATCTAATCTAATCTCTATTGGTTCATCCGGCATGATGAAGTTCCTTAATAGGATAATTAGCAATTAAAAGCTCTTTATATGTTTTATTTTGCCTATCAGCACCCTGACGATTGTTAATGCCATTTTGTCTTTCAACTTCTATCATTTCAAAACCTTTGTATAATTCTCGTACTTTTGGAGAATCGTCATAAGACAAAAGAAAACGACCTTCAATATTTTTCAAAATGTCTCTTAATCTTTCATGGTCAAAACCTTCTGTTGTTGTAACGTCATATCCACAACCTGAAGTGTATGGTGGGTCGCAATAGAAAAATGCCTCTTTATGGTCATACTGTTTGATTAATTTTTCAAAATCTTTATTCTCAATCATAACTTTATCAAGACGTTTGTGGATAGCATCAATTTTATCCATAACATTTGCTTGAGATTTACAAGCACCACCGGTAGATTTTTTTACAGTTCCAAAAGTCCCACCTTTACCACCGAAGGAGCGCGTGATGATAAAATAGAATTGTACAGCTTTTTGAATATCTGTAATAAATGTGCCGTTCATAAATTGGAAGAACATTTCTCTTGAACCTAATAAATACTTGTATTCTTCCTTAAAAGCATTCGGATGATATTTTACAATTCTGAAAAGATTAACAAGTCTTGAATCTAAATCGTTGTAGATTTCTAAATCAGCCCATTTGTCTTTGTAAAATAAAATCCAACCACCGCCGCCAAATGGCTCAATATATGAAACAATATCTTTTGGAATAAGTGGCTCTATTGTTTTTCGCAATAATCTTTTACCACCAACCCAATTAATTAAACTTTTTTTGTCAATCGTCATTTTATGCTCCTTTAAATTATATTTAAACGTTCTTTAAAAATCTGCTGCGGGGTTATAACTCCAACCAACATCAGGTGCAATTTTCTTACCTGTTAATGGGTCTGTATAGAAAGTAACGGGCTTGTATTCTCCTGATTTTTTAGAGACAAGTCTTTCCTCTTCGGATAGTTTGTTATCTGATAAATCAACGGTTAAATTATGCTTCTTGACATAATTATCCGATAATGCCCTAACCCTGCAACGACATCTCCAACCATTAGGAGGATAGAATGCTGTCCAAAAGGCATCATCGCAAGGGAATACTAAATCGTGTAATTGTGCGTGTTCAGGTCTTGTATTTGCATCCAATACGGCTACATATTGCCAATAAGGTCTGTTTTCTTTGTTTTCGATTTGAGTTTTATATCTTCCCGTTTGATAAGCTACTTGCATATTTACGGAGTAAATTGTTTTTAATCGGTACATAGAACCGAGTTGAACTTTTTCGGCAGTACCTTTTGAATCAACAACAATCTGTTCTCCCCACCAACCTTTCTTTTGCAAAGTTGGTTTAATTTCTTTTGAAAATTCCCTGAATGTTTTGCCTTCTGAAAGGGCTTTGTCTAAAGCAGAACGAATATCTTTTAATACATCTTCACGCATAACTTTTGCGACCGTAAACGATTTTTTGTGTGCATCTTGCCAAAGTTCGTACCAATCCCAACTAAATTTGTTGTTTTTGTTTTTGAAATATTTTATTGCAAGAGAGGGTGCAAGTTTAAATAAACCTTTAAGTTGTACCATTAATAACCTCTGCCAGTTTTTTAGCGACAGCCTCTATCACATTTACGGTAACGGCATTTCCTGCCATTTTGTATAGATGACAGTCAGCCATTCCAAGAGTTCTTGCAGTTTTTACCATCTCATCAGGAAAACCCTGAAGCCTAAAACATTCAAGAGGAGTTAATCGCCTAATCCTGTAATCGTCAATTGTTCCCATATTGCAACTTGTATCAAGTGTTTGAGAACAACCTTTACCGACACGTCCCCTTCTTGTTTTAGATTGAGGATAAGCTAAATTAATGCCATCACCAATGCAAGCCTCATCAAACCCTTTTTTAGTTCCGTTTCGAACTTTCATTAAGGGAGTATCTCCTGCAACTTTTAGAGTTTCAACAATATCTGACTGTTTATATTTATCAAATCTTGGCTTGTTGATAAAATACAAACCTGTTTTTCCACCTTGTCCTCCACCATTTGATGTTAAACAGGTGCTTAATCCATCAGTAAA
>CALVAL010000001.1 GCA_944325535.1 Candidatus Gastranaerophilales bacterium | reverse complement strand
CTGACATATTAACACCAGTCCTTCATGCAATATCATACAAAATTATAGGCAAATCTACAGCTTCTGCTACAGCAGAAAAATGTTCAATCATTCCTGCTTGAGATGGCTTATTATAATACGGAACAACTGTTAATATTGCATCCACGCCTTCTTTTTCTGCTAACTTTGCCATCATAACAGCTGTTTCTGTAGAATTGGAGCCAGTTCCCATAATAACTTTACCTTGATTACCTACTGCTCTTTTAACACTAGATAAAATTTCAATTTCTTCTTCATGTGTCAAAGTCGGAGATTCACCAGTTGTACCAGTAACTAATACAGCATCAGAGCCAGTATTTACAAGCTGATACGCAAGTGCTTCAACTTTTTCATAATCAATTTCACGTTTTTCGTTGAAAGGGGTCACCATTGCTGTTATAACTTCACCTGCATCATATCTCATAAATTATACTCCTCCTTTTCTACACACTAATTATACTACAGAATTTCTTTAAACTCATGTACTTCTATTGTATTATTCCCATTTTGAAAAAGTCCGACTTGCGAAGTTTTATAACGATGAGTTTTATTATAACGATATCTATATGAAGTCTCTGCTAACATCGTAATTTTTCCATAATACTTTAAATCTACAAGCTTCTTTAATTTCAAAACATCATTACCGATCTGAACGCATATAGCATAATCTAAAGGTGCGCTTGACTTAAGAACTTTAAACATAACATCCAATACAGCATCTATTTCATCAAAATCGTAAAAATCATACAAAAAACCATCTTCAAAATTCTTAGGAGTCACTGATAATTTTTCAATTATAAATTTATTCATTAGATTATTTTGTTCTGCTATATTTATATTCAATTCTTTATGAGAAAACTTCTTTTTTAAAGTTGTCTTTATTAGTATTGAATACTTCTTAATTTTTTTCTCTTCTTTTTCTACACTACGTTGTAATGACTTATTTAAAAGATTTTCTTCAGTTTTTTTACATAATGAATAAGATTTTTCATAAACATCTTCGAATAAATCTACTAAAAAACGTAAAAAATTCATACTATAAAATAAAATTATATATATTATTAACGCAATTCCGAATTTATATTCAAACACCGCTCCTAATAAATCAATTGAACCTGAATTTATTTTACTAGAAATACTTAGAACAAAATCCAAAAAAGGTTTTATAAAATTAAGCCAAGCCCAATTCGCATGAGTCAAATTTTCTACCCAATAAAATAAAAGCATTAGTATTGAAAAAACGAATAATATTTTGAAAAAATGTAGCAAACTTCTTAAAAAATTAAAAATATTTAAGACAAATTTGTGCATCTAATTACTCTCCTAAATAAATATTGTCAATTAATCTAACATTTTCTACTCTGCAAGCTATTAATGCAATTGAATTTTTATCAGCATCCTTTTTTTCTTCCAGAGTATCTTTATCTAAAATTTCCAAATATTCCATTTCATGCTTATCTGTAAGATAACTATAGGCAGTCTCTTTTAGAGCTTCGATATTCGTAATTCCTTTTTTATAACAAGCTTTGATATTATTTAAAATCTTACTCAATACAAGAGCTTCATTTTTACCTTCTTCGCTTAAATACTTATTTCTAGAGCTCAATGCCAAACCTGACTCCTCTCTTACAATAGGGCATTGAATAATTTCTACAGGGACATTTAAATCTTTAACCATTTTTCTTATAATAACTACTTGCTGAGCATCTTTTTGCCCAAAGAACGCACAATCAGGCTGAACAATATTGAATAATTTTAAAACAACCGTGCAAACTCCATCAAAATGACCTACTCTTGATTTTCCGCATAATTTATTAACATAGAAAAATGGAGGACATACATAAGTTAAATTATCATTAGAAAGCCTAATGTTTTCTCCATACATTTCACTTGGAGATGGAGCAAATACTAAATCAACTCCAACAGAACTACATAGCTCCATATCTTTTTCTAATGTACGAGGATATTTATCATAATCTTCAGCCGGTCCAAATTGAATCGGATTTACAAATACAGAAACAACGACTTTATCACAAGTTTCTTTTGCTTTTTTTATTAAGCTTAAATGCCCTTCATGCAAAGCTCCCATAGTTGGCACAAGCCCAACTTTAAGCCCTTTCCATTCTTTTACCTGTTCTCTTACGTCATTAATTTTATGTACTAACATATTTCTGCTCCTAATTTAACTTTCTCCTCTATCACAAGCTCAAAAGACTCTTTCTCAGAAGGGAAGATCTCTTCTTTAACTTCTCTTTTGTATTCTTGTAAGGCATTTAAAGTTATTTCATTTAAATTTGCATATTTTTTTACGAACTTTGGAACAAAATCAGTAAATTTACCTAAGATATCATCAGTTACAACAATTTGTCCTGAACAATCTTTGCCGGCTCCAATTCCTATTGTAGGAATATACAAATTATCGGTTATATATTTAGCTGCTTCTGCAGGCATAAGTTCCAATACAATTGCAAAACATCCAGCCTCTTGAAGTTTTTTAGCACTTTCTAAAATCTTATCAATTTGATTAACAGTTTTTCCTTGGATTTTATGTCCACCAATAGTATTCATTAATTGTGGCGTAAAACCTAAATGGCCCAACACTGGAATCCCTGACTCTACACTTCTTTTGATTAAAGCTATAATATGTTCATTACAACCTTCCATTTTTACAGCAGAGGCACCAGCCTTAATCATTTTAGAGGCATTCTCTAAACCTTGTTCGAGAGATAAATTATAGCTCATAAAAGGCATATCGCCTATTATAAAAGAATTCTTTGCCCCTCTTGCAACAGCCTTTACAAAAACTAACATTTCATCAATCGTAATATTATATGTATTTTCATATCCTAAAGCAACCATTGCTAAAGAATCTCCGACTAAAATACCGTCTATTCCTATTTTATCCAATACCTGCGCGGTTGAATAATCATAAGCAGTAAGCATTGCTATTTTTTCATTAGAATTTTTTAATTTTTGAAAATGACTAATTGTTTTCATACTATTTTTTTGTTGCTCTTCTATACCAATAATAAACAGCTCTTGCTACCCTTTGAGAACAGTGTCTTACAAGACCTTCTTTACTTTCTTGGATTAATTTTTGAGATACAACTTCAATACCTATTGGAGCAATATTTTCCATATCTAATCTTACAGGTATTGAACCATTTTTTGCATATCCTTCTGAAATATTATCAGGTAACAAGTTATTTACTAAAACTGCATCAATAATTTTCTTTCCTTTTGCATGAGAAATTAAAGCATTAACATGACTTGCTACAGAATAATCATCTGTTTCTCCAGGCTGAGTCATTATATTACATACATAAATCTTCTTAGCGTGAGATTTTTCTATCGCATCAACTATTCCTTCTACTAGTAAATTAGGAATAACACTTGTATACAAACTTCCAGGCCCTAAAATTATTAAATCAGCATCCTTAATTGCAGCAATTGCTTCGGGAATAGCATGACAAATTTCAGGTTCAGTAAATAATTGCTTAATTTTTCCATGTTGTTCAGGAATATTAGACTCACCTTTTACAACTCTGCCATCTTCAAAAATAGCCGCTAATTTCATATCATCCAATGTAGCAGGAAGAACGACACCTCTAATATTTAAAACATTTGATGATTCTTTAACAGCTCTTACCATATCGCCAGTAATAGAACATAATGCTGTTAAAAACAAATTGCCAAAACTATGTCCCTCTAGACCTTCGCCATTTTTAAATCTGTATTGAAAAAGTTTAGTTATTAATCCCTCATCATCAGCAAGAGCTGCAATGCAATTTCTTATATCGCCAGGAGGCAGAATACCCATTTCTTCTCTTAATCTACCAGAACTGCCGCCATCATCTCCTACTGTTACAATTGCAGTAATATTGTTAGTATATTTCTTTATCCCTCTTAATAACATTGAAAGGCCGGTACCACCACCGATTGCGACAATCTTCGCACCTTTATTTAATTTTCTTCTACGATATAATTTTTCTAAAATAGAATTATTTCCTTTTTTAGAATCCATATCCATAATTGAAAGAGTTGTTTTTTGCCAGCCCTTAAAGAAAATAACTGAACCGATTAGAATGAATAATGCCGCTAAAAAGTTAGATGGTAAAATTAATGCAGCTTTTCTTATTAATTCTAAAGTAAGATATATAGGTCTTACATTTGCAAGAACCATAAAACCTAATACTATCATAATTGAGCCGATAAAAATTAAAACAAACCAACGCTTTACTTCTAAGCCTGGAATTAACCAGCCCATATCTTTTGTAACTTTTACATTATTTTTTAATTTAAAAAACATATCTAATCTACCCATCCAGAAGCTTTTGCATTAATATAGTTTACAGGCGCAGGAGTTATTAAATTCCTAGCTTGTTGTATTAATTCTAAAGAATTTTTATACTTGTTAGAAAAATGTATTGTATCTGCTTCTACAAAATTCATACCTCCTAAATTATTTCTAATTTGAGATGTATGTAATAAATGCTGAAGTCGTTTGATCATATCATAATTATTAGTATTATCAGGAATTGAATAATCAATTGATAAATCTTCATTATAAGTTTTTTCTAAACTAATTTCTTGAGCAACTTGAATATTAACATAATCCCCAACTTTTTGAGTAATATCACCAGCTGGAGCATAATAAACTAGCCAGTCAGAGCATTTTTTAATAGCTTTTGCTATAGTTGTAGAAAAAGTAAAATCTTCTCCAGCCATTTTATACATAGCACCATGAGGTCTTACATGTTCTATACTAAGTCCATAAGCTTTTGCAAAAGACATTATTGCACCAACTTGATAGATTACTAAAGCTTCTAATTCATCATCTTTTAATTCTACAGGACGATATCCAAAACCCTGAATATCATTAAAACCAATATGGGCACCTATTGCAACATTTTTTTCTTTAGCTTTTAACATTGCTTCTTTTATGCTCATAGGATCACCAGCGTGAAACCCACAGGATACATTCACTGAACTTACATAATCTAAAAGTTGATATTCTTGACTATTTTTATATATCCCATAAGCTTGAGCCAAATCGCAGTTAAAATCGATATTTTTTATTGATTTTCTCTCTATTGTATCCTGCATATTCAAATTCCCCTATAAATTATACATCTAAAAAAATTATAATAAACCTGTTATATTATCCCTCGTAATTACAGCATCATAATTTTTATACCCTAGGATTGCTTCAATATTATCAGAATGAGCTCCAACTATCTTTCTACACTCTTCTGAGCTATAGTTTACCATTCCACGAGCAATCTCTACATTATCCTCATCACAAATTGAAACAACTTCACCTTGTTTGAAATCATTAATAACATTTAAAATCCCGATTGGTAAAAGACTTGAACATTGTTCCAAAATGGCTTTTTTAGCACCCTGATTTACAATCAATTGCCCACGAATATTTGTAGCATACCCTATCCAACGTTTTTTATCAGAAAGATTTTCGCTTGATGGTAAAAACATCGTACCAATATCCTCTTTGTCAAAAATCTTACTAATTACATAAGGTATTTTACCATTTGCAATTAATACTTTACCACCAAATCTTGTAACTAATTTCGCAGCCTCTAGCTTAGTCCTCATTCCACCACGTCCGCCTTCAGAAGCATCTGTTCCTAATGACATTATTTCATCTGTCACACCATCTACCTCTTTTATTAGATGAGCATTTGGATCTTCTTTTGGATTTGCAGTATAAAGACCATTTATATCAGATAAAAGAATTAATAAATCAGCATCTAATTCACTTGCTACTAGAGCTGACAATTTATCATTATCTGAAAAACAAGTTTTCATACCAGATAAAACAGCGTTCATTTTAATTGTTGAAACCGTATCATTCTGGTTAATAATTGGAACAACACCAAATTCTAGTATTTTATTTAAAGTTGTTCTTAGACTCAAATATCTGTGACGAAGAGAAAAATCATCTTCTGTTAAAAGAATTTGAGCGATTGGAATATCGTAAATCCCGAACCCGTTTTCATAAAAAGACATCAAACGACTTTGACCAATTGCAGCACAAGCTTGTTTGACTCCGTCTTCGGCAGTAGAATCAAGATTTAATTTTTTCTTTCCTAATCCTACTGCACCACTTGTTACAAGAATAACCTCTTTTCCTTGTTTAACAAGTTTTGCCATATCTTCAATGAAAGAATAAATTCTCGAAATTGCAACCTCTCCATCTTCGTTTCTTAAAACATTTGTTCCGAGTTTTATTACAATTCTCTTAGCATTAACAAATTCTTCTCTTTCCATAAATTACATTCCCATTGCTTTTAATACGTCTTTAATTTCTGATGATGTCTTTTTAACATCAGAATTAGAATACTTTATCGCATTATCAGGATCTTTTAGCCCGTTTCCTGTTAAAATACAAACGATATCAGAACCTTCTTTAACAAGACCTTGAGAATGTGCTTGAATTAGACCTGCAACAGATGCTGCACTAGCTGGTTCACATAAAATGCCTTCTGTAGATGCTAACATTTTATATGCTTCTACGATTTTTTCGTCACAAACGCAACCGATTTTTCCGCAACTTTCATCTCTAGCTGCTTCTGCTTGTTTCCAACTTGCTGGGTTTCCGATTCTTATTGCCGTTGCTAAAGTTTCAGGTTTTAAGATTCTTTCACCTCTTACTATTGCTGCAGAACCTTCTGCTTCATATCCCATCATTTTGGGTAATGCTTTAATATTTCCTTCTGAATGATATTCTTTATAACCTTTCCAGTATGCAGTAATATTTCCAGCATTACCTACAGGAATAAAGTGATATTCTGGGGCTTTTCCTAAAGCATCACAAATTTCAAATGCACCAGTTTTTTGTCCTTCTATTCTATATGGGTTAACTGAATTTACTAAAGTTATAGGATGTGTCGCAGAAATCTCTCTAACGCAATCAAGTGCTTGGTCAAAATTACCTTGAATAGCAATGATTTCTGCACCATACATCATTGCTTGAGATAATTTACCTAAGGCAATATATCCGTCAGGAATTAATACAAAAGTCTTTATCCCAGCTTTTGCTCCATATGCTGCAGCAGAAGCGGATGTATTACCGGTAGAAGCGCAAATAATTGCATTAGCACCTGCTTCTTTTGCTTTAGTAACAGCCATTGTCATACCACGGTCTTTAAAACTACCTGTTGGATTACATCCTTCAAATTTTAGATAGATATTTGCTTCCAGACCAATTTTTTTAGCCAAATTATCTGCTTTTATTAAAGGGGTATTTCCTTCATTTAAAGTAACTATAGGAGTTGACTCTGTTACCGGTAAATATTTACGATATCTATTAATTAAGCCTTGGTAATACATATTTTCCTCTTTTCTTATTCCGCTACTCTGATAATACTGTTTACTGTACAATCTTTTAATTCTTCTACAACTTCTTTTATAAGCTTTTCTTGACAAGATTCTGTAATAACAATGATATCAGCATTATTATCACCTGAAACTTCTTTTTGCATAATACTTGAAAGACTTATATTTTTATTAGCACAAATTGTACCAATTTTTGCTATAACACCAATCGCGTTTGGTGCAGTTATAGAAATATAATACTTATTATAAGTATCATCTATTTTAACAGGATTTGCAGCTTCAGTATGATTACATCTCATCATAGGAAGCATATAATCTGTTTTACCAAACTCTGAAGCTATAGCTAAAATATCTCCAACTACAGAACTTGCAGTTGGAAACTCACCTGCACCAGGACCTGATAAAACAATATCTCCTATTGGATGTCCCTTAATTTTTACCGCATTAGTTACATAATCAATATGAGCAAGCATATTATTTTTAGAAACTAACATTGGATGCACTCTTACATCTGCATTATCATTTTCATCAATTGAAGCACTTGCAATGAGCTTGATTTTATAGCCTAATTCATTAGCATTTTTCATATCTTCTCTGCGGATTTTTGTTATACCTTCACGATATACATTTTCTAGTTTTACTCTTTTTTTGAACGCAATAGTTGCAAGAGTTGTTATTTTATAAGCAGCATCAAATCCTTCAACGTCGCCTGTCGGATCTGTTTCTGCATAGCCAAGCCCTTGAGCTTCTTTTAAGACGTCATCATAAGAAGACCCATTAACATCCATATTTGTTAATATGTAATTTGTTGTTCCATTTAAAATTGCCTGAATTTTATTAATTTTATTCCCTGCAAGAATTGTTTTTACAGGCATAATAATTGGAATACCACCAGCTATAGCTGCTTCATATAATACTACTCTATTGTATTGTTCAGCTAAGTTAAATAATTCTTCACCTTTTTTCGCTAATAATTCTTTATTAGCAGTAACTATGTGTTTTCCGTTTTTAATAGCGGTTTCTAAATAATCCCAAGTCGGATTCACACCACCAATTAATTCTACAACAACATCAATAGAAGGATCATTGACAACATCAAATGGATTATCAGTCATCATCGTTGTCGGAACATTTACCGAGCGTGGCTTATTAATATTTTTTACTGCAATTTTTACAATTTCTACATTATCAATATCTTGTAATGTTTTATAAACACCAGTACCTACTGTTCCAAGACCGATTAAACCGATTTTTAATTTTGTCATATACTTCTCCTTTAATAGAAACAATTATATCATAGAGATAAATTATTTGTTCAATTAGTGACTAGTAAATAGTGAATAGTGAATAGAAATTTATTAATTTCTTTTCTTAAATAACACCCCTTCCAAACCTTCCCCAACTGGGGAAGGGGATTTATTAACTCCTTCTAAACCCCTCAACTTATAAATTGCTAACGAATCACTAATCACTATTCACTAGTCACTGGCTTACTCTCAACTTTTTATGTTAATATTAACTTATGATTAAAACTAAATTAAAAATTATTGCAGGTGATACTCTAGGAGCTTTAAATTCTGCGATTGTTGCTCTTCCTCAAGCTTTGGCTTTCGGCGTTGCAACAGGCCTTGGTGCTAGCGCAGGTATTTGGGGGGCTATTATCCTTTGTTTTGTTGCAGGAATTTTGGGTGGAAAAGTTCCTCTAATTTCAGGAATTACAGGGCCGGTTACTATTGTTATAGCTTCAATGATGGCAGCATTGAATGCTAATGTTTCAACAATAATTTTGGTTATTCTTATTGCTGCTATTTTACAAATTATCCTTGGAATGACGTCGCTTCCATCAATTGTTAAATATGTTCCTTACCCTGTAATTTCAGGCTTTATGAATGGTATCGGATTTATTATTATAATTATGCAATTAAATCCGCTAATCGGATGTCCGATTATGTCGAATACTATTTCAAGTTTGAATGCGTTTTTACATAACTTCCATTCAATCAATTCTCACGCATTATTTATAGGATTGTTAACTCTTTTAATTGTATTTTCAGTACCTAAGAGGTTTAATAAAATTATCCCATCTCAAGCCATTGCACTTATAGTTTGCACAATTATTTCTATAAAGATGGGATTGAATGTTGAGAAAATTTCACAAATTTCTATTGATTTTCCACAAATTGTAATTCCTCAAATACATTTAAAAGAATTGATTACATATTTGCATTATTCCGTAATTTTAGCGATTGTACTATCTTCTGAAAGTCTTTTAACTGTATTGGTTGCAGATTCTTTAGCAAAAACAAAAACTTTTTCTAAAAGAATGTTAATTTCACAAGGTATCGGTAATATTTTTTGTGCTTTAACAGGTTCGCTTCCTGGCTCTGCCGCTACTATGAGAACAGTTGCTGCCATTAATACCGGCTCAACTACGAAACTTACAACAATAATTAATCCTATTATTTTACTTTTATTGTTATTTCAATTTTCAGGATTTGTGGCTGAAATTCCTCTTGCAGTTTTAGCAGGGATTTTAATTAAAATCGGATACGATATTATTGACATGAAACTTTTAAAAGTTATAAAATACGCTCCAAAAGATGATTTATATGTTTTATCTTTGGTATTTTTATTAACAGTATTTTACAACCTTATTGTTGCAGTAGGTGCTGGAATTACTTGTGCGGCATTATTATATGCAAAAAGAACTGCTGATAGCGCAAAACTTATCCATAAACAAGTCTATGACACGGATATTATTAAATTAGAAAAATTATTGGATAAGGATTATAAACATAAAATAAGAGTTGTACATATTGACGGACAATTTTTCTTCGGTTCAGCAACCCAGCTAATCTCACAATTTGAAGACATTTGGGGAACTAAATATCTTATTTTAGATTATTCCTCAGATAATTTATTAGATATTTCTGCAATATTTGCTCTTGAGGATATCATAGTAAGATTACAAGCACAAAAAATTAAAATTTTACTTGTATTAAAAAATGATGATGTTTTAAAACAATTAAAAGATCATAATATTATTTCTCAAATTGGTGAGGATAAAGTTTTCTTAAATGAAACTGACGCAATTGATTTTGCTAAAAATTGCCTAAAAAACAAAGTTAAAAAGAAACATTTTTGGCAAAGATAAGTGTTATAAATAACATTTAGAATCTTGACCTTCAACTCCTGCATATAGTTCGACATATTTTTTAGCAGGACTTGCATCAATTTTTGTGAATAAAACTTCTTCTACTTGGAAAAATCCAACATCAGCAGTCATTTCTACAACTATTTTAATAGGTCTTCTTTCTCCTCTTAGGATACGAATTCTATTAATAGCATTAGCAGAATACTTATGAATATCACCAACTCTTGGAGTAGTATTGATTGTAAGCGGAATTCTCGCACGACCTTTTGTCATATCACATCCATCTGCAATAAGAATTATTCCGGCTTCGGTTGAGTGAATTTTTCTTGATGACATATGCCCTATTATCGCTTCAATTACAATTGAGCGAATAACGACTCTTTTATGTAAATCATTCGGAAATACATGCATTAAAGCTCTTTCAATAAGAGGTTTAGCCAGGATAACAGACATTTCTTCATGACCTTGTCTTCCTATCATCATCCCTAAATCGTGCATAAGTCCAGCTAGAATTACCGCACACATACTATCTTCAAATGTTCCAATTTCTTCTTCTTCAAGGGACATTTTTATACCTGATTCATGCAGTATATTAAGCATTTTTATAGCATTAGCTGCAACTTGTCTCATATGCACTGGGCCATGGTCATTATAACCTAGCCTTTTTATTGAAACATTATTTGCATAATCCTGCATTTCTTGTAGTTCTGCATCATCAAACAAATAATGCACAAGTTTTAGACAATTAGGGTTGTCATGCAATCTCTTTAAAATTTTTGATTCTACGGATAATTCTTTGACTGATTTCATACTTTTATTATAACATATTATTTATACAAATTCTTGTTTTTGGAAAATATTTTTATGAAAAAGTTTTTATTAATCTTATTGGTCTTAACAAATATAAGTATTTCAGCAGAGGAACTTGCGCCAGTGCATTTAGATGATCCTGCTGATACATCGATTAAGATTCCAACTCTTGATAAAAGTAATTTTGATGAAACTAAAATTGATAAATCTACTCAAGAAAATACTTTTTTAGGAAACGTACAAAAATATAGTGAATATAATCCATATAATAAAAAGACTTTTTCTTACGGAAATGAAAGTCAATGGAAAGATTTTTATTACGGAACCAATACGGATTATACTTATAATGCTGATAGTATGAGCCATATGAATACTCTCTATACAAAGTATAAAAAAAATAAATTTTCTCTAGGAGCTTATTATCGAACAAATAGTTCTTTACTCTCACCAACACCTGTTGGAAGAGGGATTTTTGCTTTTACTCCGGAATATGAAATTAATAGACATCTTTCTATTCAAAATTCTTATTCTACGAATTTTATGGAAAATAATCAAAAGAGTGAACTAAAATTATTTTATAAGCCTTTTGAAGATGACAGAATGGATTTTAATGTAGGAACTAGTCAAATTTATTCAACTACTAATGCTCCTAAGCGCACACAAATAAATTTTGGAACTAATTTTAGGTTTTAAATGAACTTTTTATTTTTACTGTCGTTAATAAAATAAATTAACCTAAAGAAGTGATTTCAAATTTATTTTTTTAGGCTAAAATATTTTTTGCGATAGGTGAATATTTGAAGCATTTTACTAAAAAATTAACGATTACATTATTAACAATGAGTCTATTATCAAATAGTCTTATTTTTGCAATAGAAAATCCCCAAACTCCTCAAGAAACAAAAAAAGCTAAGTTTTCTTGGTTTAGAAAAAAAGCTCCTAATGAAGTTAAATTAGAAAAGAATAAAAAAGAAAAGAAAGTTAAAAAAGCCAGAGTAGAAGAAGTAGTCTTACCTCCGGTTATAGAAGGTCGACCAAAGATTGCAAGAAAAGACATGCCTGTTATGTCAATAGAAGAGTGTGTAGAATATGCACTTTCTCATAACCCAAATTTAGGAGTATCTTTATCAAGAATAGAAGCTGCTAAATCAGGAATAGGTCAAGCTAGAAGTAATTATGCACCTCGCTTAACTGCAAAAGTTAGTTATAATCATAATGATACAGGTGGAACAATGTATTCTTATGATAATTCTGCAGGCTTTAATGTTGGGATTTCTGAGATGATTTGGGATTTTGGAAGAACTACTGCTCAAATTAATATGGCAAAATATGATACTCAATCAGCTGAATTTGATTATGAATTTGATGTTTTAACTGTTATTTATAATGTAAAAATTAATTACTTTAAAGTTCTTTCAGCTCTAGCTAATTTAGATATCTACGAACAAAATGTTCGTATTCAAACTCTAAATTATGAACGCTCTAAGGCAATGTTTGAAGAGGGTTTGAAATCAAAAATAGATGTAGTAAATGCTGAAGCTAATCTTGCTGATGCAAAAATTCAGCTTGTAGAAGGTCAAAACAATTTACAAACTGCTATTATTGCACTAAAAAATTCTATGTACTTTCAGGAAGAAAAACCATTTGTAGTTAAAAATACAGAAAATTTTGGTTTCTTAAAAGCTGACTATCGTGCAAAAGTAGAAAATTTAGATAATATAAAACAAATATCAGAACCTGCAAAAAAGACAGCGGATGGACTAATTTTGCTTACAGCTGGTATAAAACATAAAGATATTATTCAAAACTTTGAATTCAAGCCTTGGGGAATTTCAAAACAAGAAGCAGTAGATCGAGCAATGGAACTTAGACCTGATTTAAAATCCAATAGAATGTTAGTTTCTGTACAAGAAGAATCTTTAAAGGCAATAAAAAGACAATACGCACCGCAAATTGATGGAAGTCTTACGTGGGGATATACAAAAAATGAAAAAAGAGATTCCAGCCCCCTACAAGTTGGAGTTAATATTGGAATTGGATCTTTAAATCCATATGGAATTTATTACCAAACAAAAGAAGGCGAAAGTTATTTAGATATTGCTTTAAACAATGTTAATATCGCAAAATCTGACATTTATTGGGAAGTCCAAACAAACTATGTTAATATGAGACAACTTGAAAGAAAAATTCCATTAATGAATGCTAAAGTCAAAGCCACTTTAGAAAATTTTGAATTAGCTGATGGAAGATATAGCGTAGGGCTTAATAACTATGTAGAACTACAAGATGCTTTAACTAATTATAATA
This sequence comes from Candidatus Gastranaerophilales bacterium, assembly GCA_944325535.1. Taxonomy (GTDB): domain Bacteria; phylum Cyanobacteriota; class Vampirovibrionia; order Gastranaerophilales; family Gastranaerophilaceae; genus CAG-196. The sequence goes on along the minus strand of CALVAL010000001.1, from coordinate 81,588 downwards.
ATGCTCAATTAAGTTATGTTGAAGCTGTTTTTAATTATAATGTGGCAAGAGAAACCTTATTAAAATCAATGGGGGTAAGATGAAAAAAAAGTTACTAATCGGAGCAGGAATATTAGTAGTTTTCATAATAATTATAATATTAGTTTTCAATAAAGGCTCTGTAAAATATATTACAAAAGAGATAAAAAAAGATACGATTACACAATATGTAGAAGCTTCAGGTACTATAAAACCAATAAATACAATTGCTGTTGGTACTCAAGTTTCGGGCACTGTTGCTAAGATTTATGTTGATTATAACTCTGTTGTAAAACAGGGTGATTTATTAGCAGAACTTGATCCTAGCTTATTTCAAGCAAATGTAGATCAGTCTACTGCAAAATTGAATAACGCTCAAGCTGCTTTATCTAAAGCAACTGCAACTTTGGCTTATAAAAAAAATAATTATTCAAGATATAAACATTTATATGAAAAACATTATGTATCAAAAGATGATGTTGAATTAGCACAATCAAATTATTTACAAGCCCTAGCAGAAGTAAATGCAGCAAAAGCAGAAGTGAGTGCATCTTCTGCGGCTTTAGAAAATAATTTGACAAATTTAAGATATTCTAAAATTACATCACCTGTAGATGGAACCGTAATATCAAGAGCAGTAGATGTCGGACAAACAGTTGCTGCAAGTTTTAATACTCCTACATTGTTTGAAGTAGCAAAAGATTTAACAAAAATGCAAATAGAAACAAGCGTTTCAGAAGCCGATATCGGCAAAGTTAAAGTCGGACAAAAAGCTCATTATACACTTGATGGGTACCAAGATAAAGTCTTTGAAGGTGATGTAACTCAGGTGCGTTTGGCTTCTACTACTACAAATAACGTTGTAACTTATACTGTCATAATTTCTGTTGATAATTCAGAAAGATTTGTTATTCCTGGGATGAGTGCCAATGTTTCTATTATTGTTGGAGAGGCTAAAGATGTTTTGTGTGTTGACAATAAAGCTTTCAAATTCACTCCGCCTGATAATACTAAAAAATACGAAACTCAAGGGGTTTGGGTTCTTACAAAATCAGGACCTCAAAGATATAATGTAAAATTAGGTCTATTTGATGATAATAAGACTCAAATAATTTCTAATGAATTAAAGGAAAATGACAAAGTAATTGTTGGTGTTGCAGGTAAAAATTCAAAAAGACCTAATACAAATAATATGTCAAGGATGAGATTTTAAAAAATGGCACTAATTGAAGTTAGAAACGCTATAAGAACATATCAAATGGGAGATGAAACATTTTACGCACTAAATGATGTTTCATTTTCTATTGACAAGGGTGAATTTGTAGCGATTATGGGAACTTCTGGTTCAGGAAAATCAACTTGTATGAATATGTTGGGAACGCTAGATAGACCAACTTCAGGCGAATATTATTTGGATGGAGTAGATGTTTTTTCTCTTTCAAGTGATGAATTATCTGATATTAGAAATAATAAAATCGGCTTTGTATTTCAAGGATTTAATTTGATTTCAAGGACTTCTGCCATTGATAATGTATGCCTTCCTATGATTTATAAAGGAATTTCAGAGGCTGAAAGATATAAACGAGCAAGAGAAGCTTTAAAAATAGTAGGACTAGAAAAAAAAGAAAATAATATGCCATCTCAAATGTCAGGAGGTCAACAGCAAAGAGTTGCTATAGCAAGAGCCATAGTTAATGATGCTCCATTAATTTTAGCGGATGAACCTACCGGAAATTTGGATACTAAAACAAGTATTGATGTAATGGAATTTTTTTTTTTTTTTTATAATAAAATGGGAAAAACAGTTGTTCTTGTAACACACGAACCTGATATTGCTGAGTATACTAAACGAATTATAAAATTCAAAGACGGTAAAATTGTATCTGATTTATCTAAAGAAGAATGGATGAAACATAGAACAAAGGAAACTTAGGATATGATAGATTTTAAATCGACTCTTAATATTGCTCTAAATTCTTTAAAAGTAAATAAAATGCGTTCAGCTCTAACTTCTTTAGGTATAATAATCGGGGTTTCAGCTGTAATTATAATGCTTGCAATAGGAGCAGGAGCTAATAAGCAAGTTCAAGCAAATATGGAATCTATGGGTTCTAATTTATTGACAATTAGATCCGCAACGGCTAAGACGGGTGGAGTTTCAATGGGAAGCGGGACAAAACCAACTTTGAGTGTTAAAGATGCAGAAGCTATAAAAAAACAGGCACGAGGAGTTGAATCGGTTTCTTCTATTTTAAACTCAACAAGTCAGATTATGTATGGAAACCAAAACTGGCAGACTTCTGTTTATGGAGTAAATTCTTCTTATTTGTATATTAAAAACTATGAAATAAATTTAGGCAGAAGTTTTACAAAAGATGATGATAATAATGCTGCAAAAGTTGCATTAATCGGCTCTACTATTGAAACAGAATTATTTGGAGATATAAACCCACTCGGAAAAACTATTAGAGTAGGGAATGTTCCATTTAAAGTTATTGGGACTTTAAAATCAAAAGGACAGATGGGACCAATGGATCAAGATGATTTGATTTTAATCCCACTAACTACTGCTCAAAGAAAAGTATTTGGGACAGATTTTCCGGGCTCTGTTAAACAAATTATAGTTAAAGCTAAATCTCTAGAAGACTCTACTATCGCTGAACAGGATATTCAAGAAGTGCTAAGAAGAAGACACGCACTTGGGAAATTACAGGAAAATGATTTTGATATAAGAAATAGTGCAGAATTTCAAGAAAAAATGAAATCAACTGTAAAAACTTTTGCAATATTACTGGCTTCAATCGCATCAGTTTCTCTTGTTGTAGGCGGTATTGGGATTATGAATATTATGTTAGTTTCTGTTACAGAAAGAACAAAAGAAATCGGTATAAGAATGGCAATCGGAGCCCGAGCTAAAGATATTCGCTCACAATTTTTAATTGAAGCACTAGTTCTTTCTATGCTTGGAGGATTAATCGGTGTTGTTATCGGAATATTAATTTCTTTAATTATTGGTGGAGTATTCCATACTGCAATTGAAATAACTCTTCCTCCGATTTTACTATCTTTTGGTTTTTCAGGACTTGTTGGTATCGGATTTGGATATTATCCTGCTTATAAAGCATCGCTACTAAATCCAATTGATGCTTTAAGATATGAATAAAAGAGGGGCATATGGCTGAAATAGAAATAATAAAGGGTGATATAACAAAACTAAAAATTGATGCAATAGTGAATGCTGCAAATAAAAGCTTACTCGGAGGTGGCGGAGTAGACGGAGCAATTCATCGTGCTGCAGGGAAAGATTTAGTAGCAGAATGCAGAACCTTGAACGGATGCGAGACAGGTCAGTCAAAAATCACAAAAGGGTATAATTTACCTGCAAAATATGTAATTCATACAGTTGGTCCTGTTTGGTACGGTGGGGATAAAAACGAGCCGGAGCTTTTAAAATCTTGTTATACTACGACACTTGCTCTTGCAAAAGAAAATAACATTAAAACAATAGCTTTTCCTGCAATATCTTGCGGTGTATATCGATTTCCAATAGAACAAGCTTGCAAAATAGCATTTGATAGCGTAAATGAATTTATTAGTAAATCAGATTGTTGTGAAAAAATTATTTTTATAGATATTAACGAAAATATAATTAAAATCTATGAGAGGTTACTAAATGAGTATACTGGATAGCCTTGCAAAATCAAAATTCAGAAGTAAATTTAAGCTAAAACAAAAAGATATTGAATATATAAACGAAAAAGGGCTTGATAAAATTGAATCTCACGCAAGAGATTTTATAAAAACAAGAATTGCACCTGCACTAATTCCAAATGATGGGAAACAAACTCCTATGAAAGGACATCCTGTATTTATAGCTCAACATGCAACTGCTACTTGCTGTAGAGGATGTATTGAAAAATGGCATAAAATTCCAAAAGGCAAAGAACTTACTTTAAGCCAGCAAGAATACTTAGTATCTATAATTATAGATTGGATAAAAAGAGAAATAGCATAAAATATTAATACAAAAAATTGGGATATATGACAGTCGACACAATGTCTAAAGATTTCTTCATTTTAGCATATTGCATACTTATAGTATTGTCTATATCTCAACAATATCAAGTGGTTTTAAGGTTTTCTTATCATTCTGATACACTTAAAGGGGTGACAACTCTATGAAATATATTTTATTTAATTATTCAAACTCTTTTAATAATTTAGTACAATTCTTTTGTACAACGGATAAAATGTCTTTTCCGATGTTATTTTCAAAACTCTTTATAACATCACTGACTATACTTGGAAGAGTTTCACATTGATTTTTTATCACTTTTTTTAATTGAGTAAAGTTGATATTATTTTCCTCGGCTAATTTTTCAAAGTGTCTTAACAATATCTCATTATGTTTATAATGTCCGCCAATTTTCATTGCCATTTTATTTGATAATTCAGGATAAACTTCAGAGCAGAGAATATCGTATGCTGGTGCAAATTTTATTTCTCCACTGTCATAATGAAGTATAGAAAAATTCTTACCGTGAGCGTCATTATTTCCTATTAAATAATTAAAAATTATTAATTGAATAAACTGATTAATTGAAACGGCAGGCTGAGAGGTCGCTCTTAAAATTTCAAAACATCTTTTAAAATCCACTCCACCTTCTGATTGGTATTTATATGCACTTGGAATATTAGAAGCCTGACAAAAATCTTCTTGATGAATTCTTTTTATTTTATTCTCAACTATTTCTCTATCGTATCTTTGAATTAAAAAGTATTTTGTTCTATTGGCATAACCGATTTTGACATCAGGAACTTTGATCCCTAATTTTTCAGCTGATTTTATACATATAAATTCATTTTCAATTGTTTCATCTAGTCCGTTTATTCCAGGTTTCAAAATATGACTTGTCGGCACGTTATCATTTGGAATCCCAATTTTTCCATCTACAACAATAACAGATGTTTTATCCTGTGCGCCGGCTAAAGATAATCGCATCTCTTCAATCCCTGTTGCTAATGGTTTTTGAGGTAGCTCATTTATAAATTTTTCAAGTTCATCCTCTGATAATTCTGTATAATCAATTTCATAAGATTCTTGCAAGTATTTAGGTGTTTTTTCATCTTCAAAGAAAGAAACAGCACCAGCACAATCATAACCTATTGCTTCTAAGATAGAAAAATCATTTTTCGGATTAATCCTGTATTTTTTCCCAATAGCAATTCTTGTATGTTCGCTTTCAGGTAACAATCCATTAAAAAATCCTCTGCATTGTTTGTTTTCAAAAGGTTCATTTTGAATTGGCAAACTTAAAGATAAGATTCGATGAGTATTATTAGAATATTGGAAATTTACACCGCCATAGCCGTCTTTTTCTAATATTCCGATATGTTTATCGTTTAAAAATACGTTTAAATAATTACTCAACATCTACCTCATAATTTTTTTCAAAAGGGGTTTTCAAATCTATTACAATTCCTAATGCACGGCAGACATCTATAACTTTTCCAATTTGGGCTGTTTTTTTTCCGTTTTCTAAATCAACAAGAAATCTTATCCCAACATTGGCTGCAATTGCTAAATCCCCTTGCGTAAGTTGTTGAGCCTTGCGTATTTTTTTTATATATTTACCTAAATTTTTTGTATCTTTTATATTCATTTTTACCTATCGGTAAAATTTTACAACATTTTTGTCAAAAAATCAACTTTTTTACCGTACGGTAAATGTTGTAATCTAGTAAGTTGATTTAGCTTAAAATTTCCCTTACGGGAATATTTAGTTTTAGAAAATAATAAAGTTGGGCTAGTTTTTAAAAAAGGACTCTTTTTATTCGCCAAAAGAGAATTTGGGGTAAATATAATAATTTTTCTCTGTAATTTAACCGATAAGAATTCTCTTGAACCACCGAAATCCAGCGTTGTGTTGGGATTTTCGCATTAAAAAAGAGACCTCTTTAGGCCTCTAAATTTAATTACTGGAGATGGCGGGAGGTCTTGTTCGCTCACGCTGTCTTGGATTTACTCCATGCTCGGAAAGTTTCGCTTTTTGAACCTTCAGTTCAATATCGCTCAATTTCCTCACTATCCGGACTAACTCCATTCTGTCGTGTCGTCCGTACGTAAATCCGCTCGAACCCGAAAATAATGCTTTGCATTATTGGGGTTCTACTCCCAATACACAATTATTTAACAAAGCAAAAATTGGAGATGGCGGGAGTCGAACCCGCGTCCATCGTGGATAAAAACTGATATCTACGAGTGTAGTAACTTATTATCTTAGATTAATACGGAAAGTTACAAAACCTGATTTAATCCAAAGACTTTTTGCGGAAGCCTAACCTCCAATGGTAAAACTTGATATGCATACCATCATTTGCATACTGCATCTTGCATACATTCATCACCCCTAACGGCAAGATGGTCAGGTTAGATGGGCTAAACTGCTATAATTAAGCAGCGAGTCTTTGTGCTCTGAAATCAGCCATTGAAACAACGTTATTAGCGTCTAATTTATTTTGCTCGTTGATAAACGGGAACAGCGCCCGTACTCGCAATCCGGATCTACCAATCACGGCGTCAAAACCAGTACATCCCCATGTTTTAATTCTCAAAGTTCAGCAATTACAGTATAAGTGATATCCCTTGCTTTTTCAAGTCTAAATCAGGCTTTTAATTTTCTTCAAGTCTTTGAACATCAAATCTCTCGGGCTTCCTTCTTCTAGCGAATGATACCTTAGAAGATATGAAGGATGGAAAATCGGAATACATTTTCTCATTTTGCCACCTATTTCGATTTCCAAAATTTCCCCTCTGATTTTTGAAATCTGAATCTTTTTATCCCAAAAAGATTTTAAAGCTGTTGCCCCACAAAAAATTATAACTTCAGGATTTATTATTTCTATTTGTTTTAATAAATACCCTTCACAAGCTTTTTTTTCATCATCAGATGGTACTCTATTCTTAGGCGGACGGCATTTTACCGTATTTATTATATACAAATCATTTTCTCTTGAAATCCCAACTTTTTCCAAGAATTCGTTTAATAATTTCCCAGCTCTCCCAACAAAAGGAGTTCCTGTTTTATCTTCATTCTCTCCAGGAGCTTCACCTATCAAAATAGCTTTTGCACTATTAGGATTACCATCAGAGAATACTACATTTATTCTCGTTTTTCCTAATTCACAGTTCATACAGCTATTACAAATATTTCTTAATTCCTCTAAATCTTTTTGCTTAGTATTCATTCTATCCTCTCAAAATCTATAGCACCGTGTTTGCATATTGGGCATATAAAATCAGACGGTAAATTTTCTCCCTCATAAATATATCCGCAAATCTTACATCTCCAGCCCTTTTTATTAGTTTTTTCAGGCTTTGGCTTTATATTTTTTTGATAAAAATCGTATGTCACACTTGTCTCATCCGATAGGCTTTCAGCTGCAACAAGCTGTGCAATAAATAAAATATGGCTGCCTAAATCTATTTCTTGTTTTACAAACGCAGAAATATAAGCATTTGTACTACCTGTTAAATATAAAACTCCATTTGGAGATCGTTTTATATCATTATAATTTTCAAATTTATTTATGTTAGCACCTGATTGATATCCAAAATTTTTAAAAATTTCAAAAGGTGCTGATTCGTCCAAAATTGAAAGATTGAATTTTTTAGTTCTTTGAATCATACCTGTTGTGTAATTATTTTTGTTAACTGTAATAGCTATTTGTAAAGGATCAGAAGTTACTTGCATAGCTGTATTAATAATGCAGCCGTTATCTTTTTCTCCTTCATTAGCTGTTAACACATAAAGTCCATAGCCAATTTTAAATAAAACTTTTGTATCCATAATAAAATCTCCTAGATTTTTAAATTTAACATTAAAAGTCTTAATTGTAAACAAAATCTTGACAGTAGTTAGAATTTATATTAGCATGCAACTATGCCGAAGTATAGTGCTATGGTATGCCTTACTCGGAGATGTAGTAAAGTGGGTAAGACCGGCTTGGATTTTTCCAATACCGAAGTATTTGCCCCTGAAAGGAGACTAGAAATGCCAAAATTAAAAACTCACCGTGCAGCAGCTAAAAGATACAAAGTTACTGGCACTGGTAAAATTACAAGAAGACATGCAGGTATCGGTCACTTGCTTCAACACAAATCTGAATCAAGAAAACGTAAGATTTTCGGAGATGTTGTTATTTCTGAAACACACGAAAAATTGATTTCAAAAGAGTTACCTTACAAGAAGTATGCTAGATAGGAGTGTTGAACAATGAGAATTAAACGTGGAAATGTATGTCGTAACAGACACAAAAAAATATTAAAACTTGCTAAAGGTTTCAAAGGTGCAAGAAGCAGAATATTTAAAGTTGCTAATATTGCTGTAATGAAAGCTCTTAAATATGCTTATAGAGACAGACGTGCTACAAAACGTAATATGAGACGCTTATGGATTGTAAGAATCAATGCAGCAGTAAGAGAACAAGGTATGAGCTATTCTAGATTTGTTAATGCTTGCAAAAAAGCTAACATTCAAGTTAACAGAAAAATGCTTGCTGACCTTGCAGTAAACGATAAAGAAGCTTTTGCTCTTGTTGTTGAAACTGCTAAAGCAGCTTTATAATTTTTGATAAAGTCTAAAAAAGAAGCTTGGTTTAGTTTAACCAAGCTTCTTTTTTTATGTAAGAAGAGAAAAGGAGAATTTACATATCATATACAAAGTTTTGTCCTATAGTATTTTCCGCAGCTTCTTCCCTCATGGCTTGAGATGCGAAAAACATTTGTTTTGCATAGCTTTGAATTTCTGAATTATATACTCTTTGGTCAAAAATATTTTCATATTTCTCTAAATAATCTCCAATAGGATTAACAACATCAGTTAAAAGTCCCATTGCTGTATCTGCAAATTGCTGTAAAGCTCTTTCACCGATACCAAGTTCTGCCATCTTTTCAGACAAAGTCAATGTTAGTAGTCCACTTTGTTGAACAGCTTGTTCTGCTTGCTGCTCAAGTTTTTGCTCCATTTTTGCTTCAGCAGCGGCATGTTGCTTAGTTGGATCATAAGTCTGATTTTTATATGTTTGTAAAAAATTATTCAGGTTAAAAGTTTCTGCCATATCCTTTGTCCCTATTCTTTGTAATAATGATATCGGCATTTTTTTCAAAAACTTTAGGATTTTAATTAATATTTTTACAAAAGTTTACATTTATCACCAAAGATCAGCTTAAATTAGCACCACAATTAGTATAAAATTGTCCTATTGCAGTAAATTTTTTAACTCCTGCTTCTTCTTTAATAATTTTTGCTGAAGAATTAGTTAGAACAATTTGATTTTGTACGCATTCAAACTTTCTATTCAAAAACTCTTCTTCTTTTTCTCCCATTTGGGTAAACTTTTTGGTTTTTATATACAAATTAAATTTCTTATTTCTTTTTTCTATTTGACTATAAGCAAATGAAATAATCATATCTAAATCAATATTTTGCCAAGATGATTTTACTATATCTAAAATATAATTCTCATTATCGCTAGTTTTTATAGAAATAAAAGCTTCAATATTTTTTGATTTTTTATCCTCAATAACATATCTATATTCTGTATAATAAGATAGACCTTTAAAAATACTTTCTTTAAGTTCTCTTGCATCACGACTCAATAGAGGTCTAAAATGTGGAAGTAGTGATTCGTTATACAGATTTGAAACAGTTGATGCATCTGAGTTTTTATACTGACGAAAATCTTTTTTATTATATTCTACGATATTACATTCATTAATTTTCCACAATTTTTCATAAGATATTTGGGTAAAATTGCATCTTGAAATAAAAAGCTTGATTAGCTCCGGTAAATAATCATCAATTTTCACAATAAAAGAAGTAGTACCCATAGCTTTATACTTTGATACAACATATTGAATAAGTTCTGCAGCATCCTCATAACAATTTTCTTCAAAAAATAACCTCTGTATTTTCATTTTCTTCATTGGGCATCTACTTGGTGAAACAGTTATAAGCCCCTTTATTTCTTTTTTCTCCTTTAATACATAAGATTCTGGCAAAAATTTGAATCTCAAAGGCAGCAAATGATGCAGAGGAATAAACGGATTAAACATAATATTGCTTGTATAAGCATCTTTATTATTAAGAAATGGTATCATTTCCTGCATTATTTTTTTATCAAAATAATAAAGCTTCCTTATCTTACTCATAAGTAAATTATATCACACAAAATAACCATACTAAAGGATGAGTGCAATAGAGGTTCAAATTTGATAGAATATAAATAAAGAAAATTTAGCATCGAGTGGGAAATTCGGGAGGTTAATATGTCTATTGATGACGCATTAGTAATGATTCTAGCAGGTGGAGAAGGGAAAAGACTATTTCCACTAACTCAAGAAAGAGCCAAACCTGCTGTACCTTTCGGTGGCAGATATCGAATTATTGACTTTGTGTTAAATAACTTTATTAACTCAGGATTTTTCAAAATAAAAGTGCTGACTCAATACAAATCAGATTCTTTGAACAAACATATCTCAAAAGGCTGGGCGTTATCACCATTTTTAAACCAATATGTAGACTTAGTTCCTGCTCAAATGAGAACCGGCGGTGCTTGGTATCAGGGAACAGCCGATGCAGTATACCAAAACGTTTTCCACATTCACGATGAAGAACCGGATTATGTTTGTGTATTCGGAGGAGACCACATTTATAAAATGGATGTTGGACAAATGCTTGATTTTCATAAAGAAAATAATGCTGATTTAACAATTTCTGCAATTCCAATCCCTATAGAAGAAGCTTCAGAATTTGGAATTATTGAGGTTGATGAGAATTGGAAATTAACAGGATTTATAGAAAAGCCTCAAACTCCTCCAAAGGCAATGCCTAATAATCCCAAAATGTGCCTTGCTTCAATGGGTAACTATATTTTTAACAAAGATATTTTACTAAATGCACTAGAAGAAGATTCAAAAATCAAAGACTCTAATCATGATTTTGGGAAAAATGTTATTCCAATGTTATTAAATCAAGGTAAAAATATATTCATATACAATTTTCATGAAAACCATTTTCCAGGAATTACAGAAAAAGAAAAGGGCTACTGGAGAGATGTCGGCTGTATTGACGCTTACTGGCAAGCTAATATGGACTTACTTGATTATGAACCAGAATTAAATTTATATTCTAAAGAATGGCCAATTAGAACATTTAACTATAACTATCCACCTGCAAAATTCATATGGCAGCAAGGGGATAGAGTAGGTATGGCAACAAATTCCATGGTATCAGAAGGTTGTGTTGTATCAGGAGGAATGATTTCAAGGTGCGTCCTTTCCCCTAAAGTCAAAATTAACAGCTATTCGCAAGTAACTGATAGTATTTTAATGGAAAATGTTAATGTTGGCAGATACTCTGAAATTAGAAAAGCAATTATCGACAAGAATGTTGATATCCCACCTTATACGAAAATTGGCGTTAACCGCGAAGAGGACTTAGCTAGAGGATTTTATGTATCTACAGGTGGAGTCACCGTCGTTCCTAAAAATGCTAGGCTATAGTCCCAGAGTTTACGAAAAATTGCCGTTTTTCTCGCAAACTCTGGGAAACGGTTTCGCATCAGGTCGGATTTGAAAAATCTCGCCTCGTTACAAATTGTTACATTTAAGCAACTTTTAGCTCTTAAAAGACTTTATAAATATAAGGGATAATAGATTAAGTTAATTAGGAGTTTTTATGACAACAGCGGGGGCAGTTGCAAATTCTACAGCGGGGATTTTTAGTAAAGTGCCTAAGCTTGCAAAAGCAGTTGGCTTAGGGAGCTTAGTAACCTATGGAATGTGTATTTTTGACTTTATGGATGCGCCATCAGCATATAAACTAAAATATAATGACTTAGGTGAAAAAATAGATGGTGTCAACTGGAAAAACGGACTAAAAGAAACCGGAAAATCACTGATAAGATGCGCTAGCTATTTCGTATTACCAGCTTTATTATTAAACCCACTAAGCTGTGGTGGAGCTATAGCTGCAACAGTTGCTAGTGTTGGTAGAACTCTACTACCAATGGTTGCTATACCAAAATTATGGCAAAAAGTTTTACCGTCAGAACAAAAGTTGGTAGCTGAAGCTTGTAAAAAAAGAGGAATCTCATACAATCCTAAAGCTACTGACAATCCAGATGGACATGAAGTTAATAAAATAATGAACGAATTGCTTCCAACCAAAATAAACCCACAGCAATTTGTATCATATGCTTAGAACTTATTATCAAAATGATTCTTCTTATCTTTATCTTCTTCTACCCATACCAATGTAATAGAAAGTGGGACATTGCCAAATGGATTTGTCGCAGCTTTGTCATACTTATTTATTTTTCTATTCAATAATTTAAAAAAACTAACTACTTTCATAATTATATAGTTACATTCTTATTATTTAATTTAATTAGCTTAAATAATGAAAAAATGAAACTAAATATTGTACAAAATAACTACGCAAAAAGTTTTACAAAAATTTACAAAAATTTTTAACCTGATTTTTCAATAAATTCTGCAAAAATAGTACTTATAAAAAATAATAAAACCTCATAATAACTTATTAAGAGATAAATAACCTTAGCATAAAAAAAAAATCAAAATATTCCCTTTACAATTTCTTTACAATTAAGAAAATACTAGCAATTTTTATTTTTAGTGGCTTTTAAATGTATATCTAAGTTGATATAATCAGCTTATATAGAGTTATATGTGTATGATTAATAAAATTAATATAAATAACACTAGCAAATTTAATAATTACAGCATTGTTCGCGAAAAACAAGATGAAGGAAAGCAAAACCCAAACTTTAAAGGTGCAGGAGCAATGATACTTAGTGGCATTCAAATGTGCGAAAGAATGCCAATGGTCAATGTTACAGTAGTAGATATGTTATCTGCTATACTACCAAGAACTATTGTTGAATCTACAACTAACTGGTTCGCGGGATTTGAGGCATTTAGAAGAGAATCATCTGGCTTAATTGTAAACTGTATAATTCCAAGTTTTATTACTCTAGGGATTGCGAAATGTTTAAATCCAATGATAATGCCAAAAGGTGTTAACATGTCAGGCTGTTGGGCAGACAGTTCTTTAATTGATAAAGCCGAAGAATACTATAAACAAGCTCAAGGCGAAGATAAGGTCAAAGAATCTTTAAAAAGAATTTTAGGAAATATAGAAGGTTCTGAAGGAAAAAATCATAGAGTTGTTTTTAAAGATGTATTATCAGAAAAAGAAATAGATAAATATGCACAAAGTTTAGCAGACTTATCTAAATCTAAATCATCAACAGATACAAAAGCCTTTAAGGAAGATTTCAATAAAATTGTTGAAGAAATTGTTAATAAAACTAAAATATCAGAACACGTAAAAATAGCTGATGGAAAAGAAGTTAAAGCTTTATCAGTTAATTCAATGCTAAAAGACTCTGTAAAATTCTATGCCGAATTCCAAAAACAAGGAAACAAACTTGGAATAGAAGAGTTTGCCAAAAAGAGTAAAACCTTAGTAAAATCAAAAAGTTTAATGGGACTAGCTGTAGTTTTACCACTTGCAATGTCTATGCAGTATATTAACCGTTGGATTACAAGCAAGATTTCAGGGGTAAAAGGTGCACCTATTTATGATGACTTTGGGAAAAATGGTCAACCAAAAGAAATGACTCCTGATGAAAAAAGAGAGTTATTAAAACAAAAATTAATATCTATTTCTTCAATGCTTGGAGTATCACTGCTTTCAATGATGAAAATGCCAAGTATGAATATGCTTGAATTTAAAGGAATATTCCCAACTATGGATCAAGCAAGAATAATTTCTACATCTACATTTGCATCAAGAATGGCTGCTGCAGAAGATAAAAATGAACTAGCAGAATCCACAGTAAGAGATATTGCAACTTTCTCAGGACTATATTTCCTTGGAGACTATGCTGCTAAAGGTGCTGCTACAATTATCCAAAATCATACAGGAGTAACTCTTTTAAATGAAACAAAACAGTTAAAAGATAGTGCAAATATATTCCAAAAAGCTTGGCACTGGATAAAAGATGTAAATGTTAAATCTTCTGAAGAGGTAACAAGTAAAACTCAACAAATGCTTAAGGAAAAAGGAATTACGCCAAGTGCAGAACAATTGAAAATTATAAATAAAGAATTGAAAAAAGCTACAAATTTACGTTCAGTTTGTCAAATAGCAAACCTTGGTGTATCATTAGTTTTATTAGGGATTATTGTTCCAATATTTACAAGAAAAAATACCAAGAAAAAGCATGAACAAGCTTTAAAAATGAATTTAGAAAATAATACACAAGCCAATAATAGTATCAAGAAATAAAATTTATTATAAAATAGCAAAAAAATGAAAGTACAATCAACACCACAATATCAAAACAAAAATGTAAATTTTAAAAATGCCATGGATACAGGGCTAAGATTTTTTGCTACAAATCAAGCTCTTGGAGCTAACGCTGTTGATTTTTCTTTCATGGTAACACCTCGAACAACTAGTGATATGATTAAGCGCGGACCTACTGCAGGTATGGAAACCCTAAGAAGAGAAGTTATGGGTACTGTAAATGACACTTTAATCGGTTCCTATGGGATTCTTGCAGGATCACTAATCGCTTATGCACTAAATGGAAAATATGGCGTTAATGTTAATAAATTATTTACAGCTCCAGAAACGCTTAATATTCTTGCTGAAAACAAAGCAAATCAAATAAAAAATAATAAAACTCAACTCGATTATCTAAAAGAAACTTTAAGTAATTTAAAAGCTTTTAATCCAAGTTCAACAAAAGCTGACGAAAAAGGATTTGTAAGATTATCTGAAGACACTATTAATGAGGCAGCTAAATATTTTGATAATTATCTCAATGATGAAAAAGGACATTTCAAAAATTGGGCAAAAAGTGATACTGCAAATGCTAGAGATGTTATTTTAAATAAGATAACTGAAAATACTGGAGCTCAATCTCAATACATTCTAGAATCTGCAGATAAAAAAATTACAAGTACGACAAACTTAAAAACTTTACTCGATGATATTTATTTAGTCTCACATTCATTTAATAAAAAGAAAGTAAATGAAGCCTTTGTAGAACAAATCCAATCTGGTAAAGGAATTAAAGACAATGCCTTTATAAAAGGCTTAACCAAATTCATGAAGACTCGTGCAGGTATTGGATTTGCAATTGGAGCTGGAGTTGGTATTGCAACACAACCAATCAACATGTATTTATCTAAGCTTAAAACAGGCTCAGATGGTTTTGTTGGCGTTGAAGGAAGAAGCAAAGATAACAGTGCTAAGTTTAAAGCAATAAAAACTGCTAGTAGCGTTGGATTTTTCAGTATGATTTTAGCAACTCTTAAAGCTGGACCTTTGCAATTTATGGATAAAATGGCTTTCAAAGGAGTTTGGCCTACTGTTGAACAACTTAAAGGAATTTATGGAATTACAATTATTTCAAGAATATTCTCTGCTCGAGACAATGATGAATTAAGAGAAGTTCTTACAAAAGATACTCTCGGCTACTTAAGTTGGTTAGTATTGGGAGATATCATTAACAAGCTCGCTGCTGATATGCTTGATAAATCCGTATTAAATTACAATAATAAATCTAAAGACAAAAATATCTTTAAACGAACTTTCAATGCGCAATTAAAAACCAGAGATGAAATTTTAATCGAAACTCTGGCTAAAAATGGAATTAGTACAACAAAAGAAAAAGATGGAAAATTAATCGCAAAATCTTTCAAAGAAATGTTGAAAGATTTAGATAAAATAAATGATGCTAATATTAAAAAATTTACTCGCAAAAGATTAAGCACACTAAATAAAGCTCAACTTGCAGGATATTTATTCTCAGGTCTTGTTCTTGGTCTTGGAATTCCAAACTTAAATATTTACGTCACAAATACTTTGGATAAAAAACGTAAAGCACAAAAAGCAAAAACTGAAAAAAATCAAAGTGTTAATATCGCATGATGCCTTAGGCTAGTTCCATTTTCTTTGCGATAAGAATAAAATAAATCATTATTACAACTTGTACAATATGGACATATATCTATTTTAGAAACTCTCATTTCTTCAAGTTGACGAGCATTAATATTTTTCAAATCAACATTCTTTTCATAACACAAGCCATCCTGATTTTTTACCGTTGATAAAAGCTGATTTTTTACATCTTCAGATACTTCATAACAACATATAGAAATAGCAGGTCCTATTACAGCAATAACATCTTTAGGATCTGATTCCATTTTTTCTATAGTTTTAGGCCCAATTTTTTTAGCTGTTCCGCGCCAACCTGCATGAGATACTGCTCCTATTTTTTGTTTGGTATCATAAAATATTAATGGAGTGCAATCTGCAAACCTTAAATATACTAAATCTTTATTATTTTTAAGTATAAGAGCATCAGTATCAGGATATTCAACTCTATCATCTACAATTTCTATATTATCACTATGAGTTTGCATTGGAGATATTATTTTCCTTGACTCAAATAGCGAAAAATCCATGCCTGCTCTTGTAGTAAAGAAAGCATTAACACTTTCTAAATAATCACTTCTTAGAATTTTTTTTCCAAAAATTTCATCAAAATAAAACATAATAAATACAATTTAGCATAAATAGATTATATAAAACAGTATAGTCTAAATAGCCCATTTTTATTTAGTTATGGTTTAAAAAAGAGCTCTGATATGCTAACATTTTATTAACAAATATTAAGAAGGAGCTAAAAATGCAAGTCTCAAAGCGTCTAGTTGTAAGAAAAGAAATCCCAATGGATAATTCTAAAGATTTGATTATTTCATTAGATGAAGCAATGGCTGAATATTACTGTAAGAATAATAATTTCCCTAGAGGATTAGAAATCTACAGAGAAGTTATCCCTACAATTTTAGATGAAGCAGAGCAAAATAGAATTGTAAATCAATATATCAATTATGCACTACAATATGCTCAACAAATGTCACTTGATAAAAAATATATTGAAGCAATTGAACAATATCGCGACATTATGAAATATTCAGGATTCCCAATAAATGTATACAAAAATATCGGACTATGTATGAAATCTATTGGAAATGCTGACTTAGCAATAAAATTTTTAAAACGTTTTGAAGAAATTTCTCCAGATAAAGAAGATGTATATGTATACTTAGCAGATCTAACTTACACAGATATTAAGGATAATAAAAAAGCAATTGAATACTACGAAAAAGCGCTTGAAAGAAATAAAAATAATTTCTCTATTTACAATATGTTGGGACATTTATATTCAACTTGTTATCAAGATAAGTTCAAGGAAAAACAAATAGAATATTTAACAAGGGCTTTTGAACTAGCTCCTAATAACAGAATTGTTGTTAAAAATTTAGCTTATGTATATGGAAAATTCGATGAAATACAAAAAGCTGATGAATTCTATCAAAAATTGATGTACTTAAACCCTACACATTCTGATTTACACGCCTATGGAGCTTATTTAGTAAGACACAAGCGCTTCTCAGAAGGCTTTAAATTCTTACAACATCGCTTCCAAAAAGAAGATTTAAAAAATGTTTCATTCCCTCAGCTTTTAACAACAAAGAAAAAAAGATGGAACATGAAGGTAGATATTAAAGATAAAAACATCTTAGTTCATTTTGAACAAGGCTTTGGCGACTCAATTATGTTTGTAAGATTTATAGATGAACTAAAAAAACTCTGTAAAAAAGTAATGCTTGTAGTTCAAGGCTCTTTAATTTCATTATTTGAAGATTCAAAACTTGGAGTAGAAATCTATACCGAAGAACAAATTCCAAATATAAATTTTGATTATTATATTCCTATGATGGATCTACCTATCGTATGTGAAACACAGCCTGATACTATTCCGAAAGCAAGTGGATATTTAAGAGTGCCAAAATCAAAAATTAATACATACAAAAAAGAACACATAAACGATAATGATAAAATTAAAATAGGTATTGCCTATGAGGGTACTCTTGCAAGTAAAGAGACTGACAGAGATATTCCGCTAACCTATTTATACCCTCTAATGCAGCTTCCTGATGTTGAAGTATATAGTTTTCAGGTGGATGACCTTACAAATCAAATGGATAAAATACCTGAAAATTGCAACTTAATACGTTTAGGAAAAACTTTCAAAAATTGGGAAGATACAGCTTGTGCAATGAATTGCATGGATTTTATGGTAACTACCGATAACGGAGTTATGAACTTAGCAGGAGCATTAGGAATAAAAACATTTGGACTATTCAATAGAATTGTTGAATGGAGATGGTTTAAGACTCAAGGCGATGATATCGCTTGGTATAAAAGCATAAAGCCGTTCCAATGTCCAACATCTGGTGCTTGGGAAATCCCTGTCGGAGAAGTCATAAAAGAAATTGATAAAATCCGTTGCAAAAAAATTGCAGATAAAATAAAGAGTAAAGGTGTAAAGGTGTAAATAAGATATGGGGAGTTGTGATATACAACTCGTCACATATTGCCAATTCCACACTAATAGCTACACATCCCTGCCAAATATATTTACCCTCAAAAAAAAGTTTGCCAAAGAGAGATGGCAAACATTAAATAAACACGAGGATATTAAGAGAGAGAGTATAAAAAGAAACCTATATGGTAAATACATCTTCTTATTTGAATTATATTTACTTAACTTATCCTAACTTTTATTTCAATCATTTAATTATCCCTTACATTTATATAAAGTATTTTGGATTTGAAAAATTGCCTTTTTCTTAACAAAATTTTAAAATTTGTTACTAATCCATTGTTTTATTCGTTCAAAAACCGAAAGTTTTGCTTTATTTTGTTGCGAATTTTGGTGATTAACCCAAGAGTTATAACGATTTGTCTTAGCAACATCCATTAGGTCATTTGTTTTGCTTGCGGCTTCTCCTTTAAGTTTCATAGCATCTTCCAAAAACTTCACAGTAAATTTATGTTTAGGTAAATCAGCATCTGCAACTCCAATCAAACTACTTCTGAAAATTTTTCCTGCTTCTTCTGCTATTAATGAAATTTCACCATTTGAATATCCATTATTATGAAGTTTTTTCGCAAAGTTTTTGAAATCACTACCATCAATAAATCCGCTGTCTTTAAGAGCTCCAATATTTTGTTTTTCCAGATACATTTTAAGTAAAGCTTCTGCTTGTTCAACCTCTGGAAGAGGAGCCAAAATCATATTGTTAAATCTTCTTAAGACAATTGGATCTACAATTCCATTCTTAGGATGATAATTAGATGTTGCAATAATTGTTACATTTGAGCAATGTTCTCTTACCCTATCTAAACCTGTTAGAACAGCAGCCCTTGCCTTAGAAGCTTCTCCTGAACCTTGAGATGCATCTTGAACCTTTTTGATAATTGCATCTATTTCATCAATACATACAACAAACTGCCTATCTTTTTCTTTTTCAGCCGCCTCTATAATATTTTCAAAAAATCTGTTAATTTTCATACTACCAGCATCTTTGAATGGAGAGCCGATATCAGGATATTTAATGCTTGTAAACTTAGCTCCCATTTCTTGTGCAAACTGTTTAGCAATGTAAGTTTTACCAGTTCCACCATGACCATATAAGTATATAATATCTGTATTGTCACTACCTCCACCCCAATTTTTTGCTTTTTCTGTAATTTTTCGGCTATCTATCATATTTTTAAAAGCACCCTTTAATGCTTTAGATGTAGTTTTAGAATCCAAAGGTGCAACAATTTTTTTCTCAGCAAAATCATCCCAATTTATATTAACTTTGGTTAGAGTATCCAATTCTTTTTTTGCAGCTTCACTAGCTGCATCTGCAATACTTTGACCACCCTTTTTTAAACCTATTAGGTTCACAATTAGCATTCCTAAAAATGCAACTGCAATTCCTGCCTGTGCAAGAACTCCGGCTTTGTCCCACTTTTCTTTTGATTTTTCTTTTTTTATAGCTTTTTGATTAGCCATTTCTTGCATTAGAAAAACATCATCTATGCTATTATCAGGCATTGGTGGAGTATATCTATTATTATAACTTACCGTAGGATAAGCTATTGTATCTGCTTTAAAATTTATTGGGGTATTTACTGACTGAACCATTATTATCTCCTGTTATTTTAATGAATCTAAGAATTTTTGCATTTCTGCATCTGAAATATTTAAATTATTTTTATTATTTTTTATAGAATTTATTAAATCGTCCATTGTCATTATTGCATCTGCAGAATATTCTTTATTTGACGCTGCTGGACGTAAGATACCGTTTATAAGTTTTCTAAACGATGTACCACGTTTTCTATCAGCTAAAAATTCTGCAATTTTATCTAATTTCTCATTGTTTATATCTCTTAGTGAATTTTCTACATCCGTACGTTTTGAAGACTTATAATAATTTGTAATAGCAAGCTTTATTTGATCCTTAGTAGGTAAATCAACAAGAACTTTTTCTGCAAATCTATCAAGCATTGCACTATCAAGAACTTTACCTTCCAATCTAGCAAGCTCTGGATCTATCTTTAAATTGGTAGCCCCCATTACAATAATATTTTCTTTATTTGTTAAATCATTAAATCCTTTTTTGAAAGCATTCAAAATATCTTGAGACAACTTTGCATTACTTCCAACATCTTGCATCATAACAGAATCAATTTCATCAATAAATACAAAATATTTTTTATCAGGATTTTTCTTAGCTTCTTTAATTACAGCTTCCATTGTCCCTAAAACATTTTGTTCAGATTCACCATGCCATTTAGAATTCATTTTTGAAATATCCATTTCCACAAATTTTGCATTAGGAAATTTTTTCGTTATAGCATATGCAAAAGTATTTTTTCCTGTTCCTGGAGGTCCGTAAAATAGAATAGAAGTTCCCTCAGGACCTCCCATTTTGACAATTTTATCATGATGTTCTACAAAATTTGTTATACGTTTTGCGGCCTCTTCCTGACTTTTAGGCAATGCCATTTCACTTAGACTTAATTCTTTTGTTAAATCTTTAAATTCTAATTTAAATCTTTTGAATAAGTCCATCTGCTTTGCCGCTAACCCAATAGAAACCAATAGCGCTGCTAAAACACCCAATTGAATACCAGTATTCAATCTTTGCTGATTTCTTGCCTTTTTTCTAGCTTCTTCTTGTTGTTTTATGAAACTATCAACTTCATTTTCACTTTGTTTTGTCTTAGCTGCTCTAAATGACGTTGCATTTTTTACCGGAATAAATACCGGTGTAGGTTGAGTACTAATGATATTACTTGTTTGAGTCATAATTACTCCTACATAAAACCTTCTAACATGTATAAAACAAAAAAAAATTCATAATTGCCCTTTTGTAAAGTTTTGTAAAAATTTTTCATAAAAATCTAAAGTTTTTAGAAAAAATGCCGATAACAATAATATAAAAGGGACAATAAAGGAAAGAAAAAATGGGATTAGCCTGCTCACAAATTAGACTATTAACATTAACCGCCCGCAAAGCCGATTGCGAGTACGGTATCTCTATTAATTCCATGGAAAAAATGGCATTAACTAGAGAACAGAGCCAACTTTCCAGAGAATACCAAAGTAAATTACAATCAAAACAAATTTCTTACTATGCTAACGGTCAATATAACCTTATGAACTATGAATATCTGATGGGATATGGAGCAAATTATCTTGCTATAACAAGTGGTAATCAGGCGCTAAAAAAAGATAATTCAATGATTCTAACTGATTATAAAGGTCAAGTTGTAATGAGTCAGAAATATGCTAATGCTATTACAGCAGTACTAGGCTCTTCAGCAATGAATGTTCAAGGTCAGGGTGGCACTTTCTCTACAGAAAAAATCCCTGAAATCTTAGCAGAATTGATTCCTGGATATACTTCAGAAGATTTTGAAAAAGTTATTAATAATGAAAAAATAGAATCAAGTTATGAAGCAAATCCGGTACAAACAACTACCGGAAATTCGTCAGGAAATTCTGTTACTGTTGATAATAGTGATAAAACAACAGAATTACTTCAAAGCATTGTAGATTTTTATTATCCAATATTCCAAGCCGCAGCAGCTAATGGATGGACTACTGAATACAATAAAGATATGAATTTAAATGACACTTATATAAGTGATGCAATTAATAGTGGTACATTCCAGCTTGTAACTGTTAATGATGAAGGCAATTATGATCCTGATACTTCATTAACATATTTTATTACATCAGGTTTAGTAGAATCCAGAACAGATTCGGGTGTAAGAGAAGAAATTACAGCTTGGTATAATGCCGAAAAAGAAAGAATCTCTGAAAAAGAAGATTGGTTGGATATAGAAAATCAAGACTTATCAACAGAATTGGAATCAATCAATACTGAAATTCAATCAATACAATCCTTAATTGATGATGCTATATCTTCAGTATTTGATTGGGGTAGCGGCTAATAAACTTTAATAAATACAATTTCCTTTATTTCTTTTTATATAAAAAGACTTGCCTTATTAATCAAAGCAAGTCCTTTTTTTATTTTACTGTTTAAGCCATAGATTCCATTGCTCAAATTTGCAATTTAAATAAATATCTCCATTTACCCCTTTACAGTGCTTTTAATATGTAATTCTCTAAGCTGCTGCAATGAAGCTTCGCCAGGAGCATCACTCATCAAACATTTAGCACTTGCATTTTTAGGGAATGCAATTACATCACGGATTGAATCAGTTCTGCATAATAGAGCTACTAATCTATCCAAACCGATTGCTAGTCCAGCATGAGGAGGTGTGCCATATTGAAGAGCATTTACCATAAATCCAAATTTTTCAGTAGCTTCTTCTTCTGTAAGACCTAGAGCTTTAAAAATTTTCTTTTGTACTTCACTTGAATGGATTCTTACAGAACCGCCACCTAATTCAGTTCCATTATAAACAATATCATAAGCAATAGACTTAACATTTCCTAAATCACCACTATCTAATTTATCCAAATCATCTAAGTTTGGTGAAGTGAATGGATGGTGCATTGCCATGTATCTTCCTTCTTCTTCTGAATATTCAAACATTGGGAAGTCTACTACCCATAGTAAATTATGTTTATTTTCATCAATTAGATTTAAAGATTTTCCAAAGTGTAATCTTAACCTACCCATAATGTCATAAACTAGTTTTGGCTTATCAGCTACAAAGAAGATAATATCACCAGCAACTGCTCCAGCTCTTTCTTGGATACGTTTTGCTTGTTCTTCAGTAACAAATTTCAATACTGGAGATTTTGCAGTTCCATCTTCGTTATAAATAATATTAGCTAAAGCTTTTGCGCCAAATGATACTGCTAATTTTGTAATATCATCAATATCTTTTCTTGAATATTTAGAACCACCAGGGATTCTTATACCACGAACAATTCCGCCGTTTTGAAGGGTCTTTTTAACAATTTCAAACTCAGATTCAAGAATAATATCTCCGATATCGAATAATTCTAAACCGAATCTTGTATCAGGCTTATCTGAACCATATCTATCCATAGCTTCTTGCCAAGGCATTTGAATAAATGGAGGCTTAATTTCAACACCAGCTGCTTTGAAAGCATCAACTAAAAGACCTTCTACTGTTTCAATAACATCCTGCTGTTCTACAAATGATAATTCCATATCAATTTGAGTGAATTCTGGTTGTCTGTCAGCTCTTAAGTCTTCATCTCTGAAACATTTTGCTATTTGATAATATTTTTCAATACCACCTACCATCAATAATTGTTTAAAGATTTGAGGTGATTGAGGTAGAGCAAAAAACTTTCCTGGTTGTACTCTTGATGGTACTAAGTAATCTCTAGCACCTTCTGGAGTAGTTTTAATTAAAATTGGAGTTTCTACTTCTAAGAAACCTTTATTATTTAAATAATTTCTAACAGCCTGACAAATATTATGTCTTGTTGTTAAATTATGAAGCATTTTTTCATTTCTTAGATCTAGATATCTATATTTTAGACGAATATCTTCTGAAACATTTTCATCACCTAAAACAAAAGGTAATACTTTTGATTCAGATAGGATTTCAACAGATTCTGGATACATTTCAACTTGTCCTGTAGGATATTTTTCATTATAAGTTTCTTCAGGACGTTTTGTAACCTTACCACTTACTTTAATTACATATTCACTTCTTACTTTTTCAAAAGCTTTATGCACTTGAGGATTGATTTGTGGATTTGCTACTAATTGAAAGAATCCGCTTCTATCTCTTAATTCTATAAATAAAATACCACCAAGGTCTCTTACTGTTGATACCCAGCCGGATAATGTAACTTCTTGGTCTAAATTGCTTAGATTTAATTCTCCGCAATTGTTTGTTTTCATTCTGGTCATCAGTCTATTCATCTCCCTATTAAATTTCTTTTTTGCCCTAAAATCGTATCAAAAACATGCTTAAATGTAAACAAGCTGGTATATTAATAACTCCCTGTAAATTTTCTTTACAAAATATTAAATAATACGAGATTTTTTTTAGTATTTACTATACAATGTTGGAATGAATTAAGGACGGACTTATGGTGGAATCATTTGAACTTACAAACTACAATTTTTATTCAAGCAGACTCGATATGGAGCTTATAACAAATATTGTAGATACTCTAAAAGAAATTCTTGAAGAAGATAAAAAACAAGAGCAACCTTTATTTTTAAGAGTTGCAGATGATTTCATAATGAATATTGCAAGAAAAGTTGTTCAAGAAAAGAAAAAAACTTTCTTAATTGGAATAACTGGCGAGAGTGCTTCAGGAAAGACTGTTTTTGTTGATAATACTATCGAAGCAGTTGTAAGAAATAAAAAAGAAGGTATTTATACAGTTATCCGACAAGATGATTATTATAAAGACACATCAAAGGAACTTCAAGAGGCTGGAAGCTATGATGCATTATTCAAAACCGGTTTTAGTTTTGATACCCCAGATGTTATTGATTTGCAATTGATGAGAAAACATTTAGAAAGTCTAAAAAAAGGAGAAACTATTACTTCCCCTAAATACGATTTTGTAACTTGCGTCTCATCTCCTAATGGAGATATAAAAAAGCCAGCAAAAGTAATTTTAACAGAGGGATTATATGTTCTTAATGAAGAAGTAAGAGACATTATGGATATAAAAGTCTATGTATTTACACCTATTGATGTTATAAAAGAGCGTTGGTACAAAAGAGCTGTATCAAGAGGAAAAACAGGAGAAGCTGCTGATTTACAGTTCAAGAATGTTAATGAGACTGCTCAGCAATATATTCGCCCAACATACCAAATTGCAGACTGCATAATTAATGGTATGGTAGACAAAGAATACATCAAAGTGATTACAGAAAGAATAAAAGCACGCTTAGCTGAAGTTTGTTGTTAGGGATGATTTTAGGATGATCTGTAGTCTGTTCCAAAGGGCTTCTTGAGTTATTCATAAAGGAGTGATTGGAGTATAAAATTTGTTTATTAGGTAGGCGGAATGCACTCCGCCGGAAAGGTAAATAAGTAAACGCTCAATATAGTAGTTATTTAAAAAGGAGTGCTTGTAGTATAGAATTTATTTAGTAGGCAGACGGAATGCACTCCGTCAGAAAGGTAAATAAGCAAGCTCTCAATGAGGTAATTATTCATAAAGGAGTGCTTGGAGTATAAAATTTGTTTAGTAGGTAGGCGGAATGCACTCCGTCAGAAAGGTAAATAGGTAAACGCTCAATATGGTAGTTATTCCTAAAGGAGTGCTTGGAATATAAAATTTGTTTAGTAGGTAGGCGGAATGCACTCCGCCAGAAAGGTATAAAAGATGTTTGAATTAAAAGCGCAAATGTATTTTTCAGCAGCACATCATTTACTTAATTATGATGGCGAGTGTGAAAATCAGCATGGACATAACTGGCTTGTAGAAGCTTATGTAAAAGGTGAAAGCTTAGATAAGAGCAACATTTTGGTTGATTATAAAGTATTAAAAAAAGAAATGAAAGCTGTTTTAGATTTACTAGATCATAAAGACTTGAATGAATTACCTTATTTTAAAGGTGAAAGTCCTTCTAGTGAAATTATTTCTATGTTCATATATAACAAACTAAAAGAAAGAATTGTACAGATTTCAAAAGTCTCAGTTTGGGAGACTGCAACATCTTGCGCAAGCTATTTTGAAGAAGAATAATTTCTAAAGATTATATAACCTAAAAGGTGCATCAATTCGATGCGCCTTTTTATGTTATAATTCCTTTATAAAAGGATAAAACAAAGAGGGAGAGTATGGATTTAATACAATCAATTTTAATGGGAATAGTACAAGGACTAAGCGAATTTTTACCAATTTCCAGTTCAGCACACTTGGTGTTCACATCTAATTTTTATAAAGTATTTAAAGGAATAGAAATAGTACAAGAATCTAACCAAGAAGTCTTTCTTGATATCATGCTTCACTTAGGCACTTTAATTGCCGTTTTGATATTCTTTAGAAAAGAAATTATGCAAATTCTAAAAGCATTGTATTTGGGATTAAAAAATAAAGATTACTCTTCATTAGATTTCAAATACGGTGCATATATTTTTCTAGGTACAATAATTACAGTCTTAATCGCCTTCCCTTTAAATGAAGTTGCAGAATTTTTGGTATTCAAACCTGCTATAGTTGGAATATTACTCGTATTTACAGGGATTCTGCTTCTTTCAAGCGAAGCTTGGGCAAAAAAAATCAAAGATAAAAAAGAAGTTTCATTAAAAAGTTCAATTCTAATTGCTATAGCCCAAGGTCTAGCAGCTCTTCCTGGATTTTCACGTTCTGGACTCACTATTGCAACAGGACTTTTGAACGGACTAGATAGAACCACTGCAGCAAGGTACTCTTTCTTACTTAGCATTCCAATAATTTTAGGAGCTTCAATGGTCTATCCGCTTATCAAATTAGATTTCCATGAAGTTATTTCATATAACTGGACCGCAATAATAGTTGGAACTATCGTTTCAGGAATCGTAGGCTATATTTGTATAAAGTACTTCTTAAAATTCGTATCCAAATTCTCACTTGGAATATTTGGGTATTATTGCTTGATCGTGGGAATTTTTACAGCTGTATTTTTTGAAATATTTAGATAAGGAAAGAGGATGTTATGGAATTAAATAAATATATTGAACACACTTTATTAAAACAAGATGCAAAAAAAGAAGAAATCATAAAATTGGTCGAAGAAGCACGTAAATACAACTTTTTAGGAGTATGTGTAAACCCTTCTTATGTTTCTCTTGCTAAACAGTATCTAAAAGATACTGATATAAAAGTAGTCACAGTAGTTGGTTTTCCTTTAGGACAGACTACTTGTGAAAGTAAGGTATTAGAAACGATTGATGCAATTAAAAATGGTGCTGATGAAATCGATATGGTACTTAATTCCGGCAAGTTAAAAGATAATGAATTTGATTACATCGTAGATGAAATATCCAAAGTAAAAGCTGCTTGTCAGGGCAAGAATTTAAAAGTTATTTTAGAAACGGATTTATTAAACCCAATTGAAATTAAAAAAGCTTGTGAGCTTTGTATAAAAGGCGGAGCTGATTTTGTTAAGACTTCAACAGGATTTGTCAAAAACGGAGTTGGAGCAAAAGCAGAAGATGTTAAACTTATGCATGAAACAGTTAAAGAAGCTGGTCTGGAAGTAAAAGCTTCAGGAGGAATTCGCGATAAAAAAGCTGCTATCAATATGATTGAGGCTGGAGCTACAAGACTAGGTACTAGTTCAGGCGTTAAAATTGTATCAAGCGAATGCTAGGATTATATTGAATAGAAATTTTGTTTTTACTATAATTATTATGCCAACTATAGAGAGCATCAAATAAAGAAAGGAAATGATGATGAAAAAATCAATTAAAGATTTAGGCGACATCAAAGGTAAAAGAGCTCTAATCAGAGTTGATATTAACGTACCTTTGGATGAAAACAAAAATGTTACAGATGATACTCGTATTCAAGCAATTGTACCTACAGTAAATTACTTGAGAGAAAGAGGAGCTAAAATAATTCTTATGGCTCACTTAGGCAGACCAAAAGGAGAAAAGAATCCTGAATTCACTCTTGAGCCTGTAGCAAAATATATGGCAAAAGTTTTCGGAGAAGAAATCGTATTTATTCCTTCTGTTGAAGAAGCTGCTCCATATGTTGAAAAATTACAAGACGGACAAATTGCTTTATTAGAAAACATCCGTTACTACAAAGCTGAAGAAGCTAAAGATGATGATATGACATTTGCAGAAGAATTAGCAAAATTAGGTGATTTTTATGTAAACGATGCTTTCGGAGCAGCTCATAGAAATCATACTTCTACTGCTAAATTAGCAAAAATCCTTAAACCTGCTGTATCAGGTCTATTAATGGAAAAAGAAATCAGATGCTTATCACAAGCTCTTGATAACCCTACTAGACCATTCACAGCAGTTGTAGGCGGTGCTAAAGTTTCTTCTAAAATCGGTGTTTTAGAAAATCTTATCGATAAAGTTGATAACCTAATTATCGGTGGTGGTATGGCTTATACTTTCGTTAAAGCTAACGGCGGTAAAATTGGTAACTCTATTTGTGAAGATGATCAATTAGAAGTTGCTAAAGCTATCGAAAAGAAAGCTGCTGAAAAAGGTGTTAAATTGGTTATGGCAACAGATGTTCTTGCTACTAATGATTTTTCTGGAAATGGCGAAAATAAATTCGTTGCAATCAACGAAATTCCAGACGGTTTTGAAGGCGTTGATGCTGGTCCTGATTCAAGAAAAGCTTTTGCTGAAGTTCTTAAAAACTCAAAAACTATTCTTATGAACGGTCCTGTAGGTGCTTTTGAAAACCCTAAATTCGCTGAAGGTACTAAGGCAGTTTTAGAAGCTATCGTAGAAGCTACTAAAGGCGGTGCTACATCAGTAATCGGTGGTGGTGATTCAGTTTCTGCAGCTAAGAAATTCTGCAAGGCAGAAGATTTCACTCACGTATCAACTGGTGGCGGTGCTTCATTAGAATTCATCGAAGGTAAAGTATTACCAGGTGTTGCTGCACTAGATGATAAGTAATTAGATTTTGCAATTAGAGTATTAGTCTAATAATAAACTTAAAGAGGTGGGAAAACTCAAATTTTCTCACCTCTTTAATATTTTATCTATTCACCCCACCCCCTACCCCCTCCCTCAAGGGGAGGGGACTACTGATGAGAAGAAATTTATAGTTGAGGAGTTTAAAAAAAGTATCAAAAATCTCCTTCCCCAACTGGGGAAGGCTAGGATGGGGAGTTTTTTTAGAAGAGAAGAGGATGAGTTTATAAGTTTATAAGTTTATAAGTTTATAAGTTTATAAGAAGTTAACAGTAAAACTCTATTCACTAGTCACTAAATATAAAATTTTGGTACAAAAAATTGCACCCTACTTACTTAAGTTTTCTCTCATGTTTTAATATTTTATTTATCACCTCACCCTAACCCTCTCCTCAAAAGGAGAGGGAATAAAATAAATAAAATTAATATTTAAACACTCCTTCTCCTTATAGGAGAAGGTTGGGATGAGGTGTTTTTTAAGTTTAGAAGAAGTTAACAAAAAACTCTACTCACTACTCACTAATTTACAACCTACTTGTTAACCAAACAAACCCAATATTCTATTCAAAATCTGCTAATTTGTAAAATTCTATTTCTAATACATCCGCAAGTTCAAATAATTTTCTAAGACTCATATATTTTTGTCCTTTTTCTACCCTGCAAATATATTCTTTTGATAATTTAAGCTTATCCGCCAAAACTTCTTGGGTTAACATTTTAGCTTCTCTATATTTTTTTATATTTTGTCCTAAATTTTTTATCCTTGACATATAACCTATTTTTTCACATAATATAAATTAAGTCATTGACCTATTTGTCCGAAATAAAAATTATAGGATTTTTTTATGAAAAAGAAATTTAGAATTATTAAAAATATGTTATCTTATCTGATTTTAGTAAGTGAAACTGTAGATAAAGATACTCCATTAAAAGATGCACGAGAAATTTTTATTAGTATGTATCAACTTTTAGATGAATAAAGCTGTACAATACTAATTTAAATAACTTCTTCTCTTTCTTGGAGAAGGGTAATAACAAAACTTATAAAATACTTCTTCTCAACTTCTCAACTTATAAACTCATCCACTTCGGTTACAAACTCATCCACTTCGAGCAAGACTTGAAGTCCCAACTACCAGCCCAATACATTTACCCCTAGCACATAACTATCCAAAGCAGTTTTCTTAACTGTCTTCCAAGATAAATAGCTAAGAAGCTAAAGAAAATATCATAAAAAACTTGGATTCCACTTTGCGAAAAAATCCAGCTCATCACTAAATCCATAGGCGCATGTCTTAGGGTAGAGACAAAGAGCATGTATAAAACTCCAAGGATATGAATAATTACAACTCCTATTATTGAAATTAAAAATATTCTTAAAAAATCAGGCTTAGTTTTTAAAATTGTACCTGCAAAAAACACAGCAGGAATAAAAGCAAGAATATATCCAAATCCGTATTCAAAAAGATAGCTAATACCTCCCCCTAGTGCAAAAATAGGAAAAAAGAAGCCTAAAATTATATATGATACAATAGCTAATATTCCAAATTTCCTACCCATTAGAGCAACTATAAAAAACACTATTGGGATTTGAGGAATATATTTATAACTTTTTATAAAATGATGCAAAATTTGAGAATCAGTCACATCTTGGGATAAAAAAGTTAGCGTATCTAAAGGTAAATAAGGATGTTTTATTGTAAGCTGAGTAAATGTAGCAACAATAATTAAAAGCACGCAAAATCCCGTCATAACAAGCGTACCTAATGTTATTCTAATAGGCTCTCCTTTATATTTAAAACTATCTAATTGTTTTTCTACTCTTTTACTCATTTTATTTCTATTAAACTCTTTAACTTATCAATATTTTCTTGATATTTTGATTTAAATTTATCGTAAAAAATATTTTCAGTCCACATAATAAGAGCATCCTCATTATTATCCTGATAATACCCTTTTCTTGTGCCTAAAGATTGAAACCCATATTTTTGGTAAAGCTTAATTGCAGGCTCATTTGAGACCCTTACTTCAAGTGTCAAATATTTGACTCCATCATTATAACAGTCTTCAATAATTTTATGGATAATAGCTTCACCTATATGATTTCTAAGATAATCTTTTTTTACGGCAATAGTTGTTATATGCCCTTCATCTATGATATGCCAAGTGCCGGCATATCCGACTAATTCGCCAGAAGAGGTTTTAGCAACATAATACTTTGCTAAATTATTTGACATTTCATCATAAAAAGAAGACTTAGACCAGTGATGTTTACCATAAGCACCGGCTTCGATTTCCACAACACCTTCAATATCATCTTTAGTCATTCTCGTTATATAAATTTCTGATAATTTTGTATTTATGGACATATGCTTTCCCAATCTATATCATCTTCAGTTTCTTCCCCAGGCTCTATAATATGCTCGCCATCCTCTAGCATTAACATCAAAGATAGTCTAAGCTGTTTTTTATAGTTCTCCAAAGCTTTTTCACGAGTCTTAGCACAAAAAGCAAAACTAGGAATCTCTTTAATCTCAATATAATGATATGGATTTCCATTAAAATCCAAATCTGTACCTTCTATTAAAGTCCAATCAAGGTTTAAATAATAATCTAAATCCTTTTTAGTCATCTAAAGACCTCTCGCTTAGCGGTTGTTTTATCATAATACCTTCACCACCAATTACTTCTGCTTGGTGTCCGTTTATGTATAAATACACAGGTTGTTTTGTATTAGCCTTTGCAGTCTTAATAAGCTGTTTAACTCTAGTGTAAGTGCTTTCGGTACCTCCGCCACCTTCAAAATTAGAAGATAAGTCTATCATAACACTTCCCTCACCTTCTCTAATTGATAAGATCTTAGTACCTTGAGGGATTTCAGACGTAAAACCTTTTGATTTTTCCCATTTAGTTGGCGCATTCACTAGCTCTTTTATTGCATAAGCAAAACAAGATTTTTCCACGTTCATGTCGCATTCTCGATTTAGCGAACGTAAATTACCATTTGAATCAGAGACAAATATTTTTACTGTTTTTGTTTTATTCTCTTTTTTTTCAACGACATCATTTTCATCATTAATATTGTCATCAATTATTTCAGGCAGTTCTTCTGTTTGATTAGAAAATTGTCTGACTATTGGACTATTAAAATGAAAGCCTGCTTCTGCAAAAAATGAAAAATAAACATAGCCTAAAGATATTAATATTAGAGCAAATAAGCCGACTTTTTGAGAAAAATTCATGGTCTAGTCTCCTTCTACGTATATTTTACCATTAATTTTCACTTTATTGTCAACAATTTTTATATTTTCTATTTTTGCATCGCAATTCTTTGATTCCAGTAGCTGCACAGTAAATTCAAGAGGATTTAACATATTTAACATATTTGCTACTTTATCTAAAGAAATATTTCCATAAGCACTATCTAACTTAACGTTTGCAGCTTTGATTTTGCCGTTTTGAACCTTGAATTCTGACGATGTTACAAATACTCGATTCTTTGTCGATAAAGCAATTGGGAAATTGTATTCTATTAAGATATATACTTTATTATTTATAATTTTTGTACTGACACCTTTTACTTGAAACATCGGATAAGCAATATCATTTATTGTCTTTAAAACATCTTGATAACTGCTATGTTGCAAAGCTTTATTAATACTATCTTGTGATAATAACATGTCATAATCAAAACTCATATCTGACTTAAATACAATCGGATCTTGAGTGTAATCTACATAGTTATAATCACTTATTGATTTTAAATGAACATAAGGTAAAATTATATCTTCTACCTCTACATCCTTACCAGTAATTTCAAGATTTTTAAAAATACCTTTTTTCATACTAGAAAGAGTATACCCATCAAATTTTACTTTGAAATTTGCTCCAGTCTCTTTTTTTAGTGCTGATTTTATACTATGTTCTACAACTCCTTCTGCAAAAGGATTCAGGATTGAAAAATGTTTATGATTTTTTAAGTAATCCTCTGAAAATTTATCTTCTTTTGCATAGCATATCCCACTAAAAATACTACATATCATTAATGTTAATAAAATCTTTTTCATACTATTTTACCTCGTCTAATTTTTATTAAAGGAATAATTAGTTTTGAGCCTCTTTTACTCCTTTATAGAATTCATTTGTAATAAGTTGTGAATACTTATCTTTTTCACTTATCGAAAGCGCTAATTTTTCTTTGCCATCTGATGTTGTGACACTAGATACCACACCTGCAATCTCTCCAAAAGGAAGTTTTGTCACTTTAGCCTCAAATTTTGCATAAGGTACTTGCTTATCATAAACCTTCATTGTTCCGCGATTTGTTACTTTTATCTCTTTTACAGTTATTGCTTGATATTTAAATTTCTCTGCTAAATCCTTTAATTTTACATCAATATTATTGCTTTTTATATCATTTTGACTCAAAAGCGGCTTTTTCCCTGAATCAATAATTACCATTTTTTGTCCGGAAGCTTTATGCTCAGCAATTATTGCTTTATATCCAAGTAAATTTACTGCATTATCAATTTCAAATTCTTCATTTAAATTAGAGAAATTCCCGATTTTTTTAGCACTCTCCATTGCATGTTCTTGGATAAAATTTCCGATATTCACTTTAAGAGCTTCAACGTATTTTTGTCCACCAATTGCATTAAAACCAATAATTGCAAGAACTAATAAGCAGGCATTAAAAATTATCTTTATCAATCTAAACATTACTTGCACCTCGAATAAATATTATGTACAATTATAACTATGACAAAGCCTGAAATCAATCTAGTTAGCACGAGGGATGTTGAAATAAGTGAAGCAACCCCAGCTATGCAAAAATATTTGGAAATCAAAAAAGAAAGACCAGACTGTCTTTTACTCTATCGCATGGGCGATTTTTATGAGACTTTTTTTGAAGATGCAGTTACCTTATCAAGAGAATTAGAAATTACACTCACTGGCAGAGAATGCGGAAGCTTAGGTAGAATACCTCTTGCAGGAATTCCAGCAAAAGCTTTAGATGGCTATTTAGAAAAGCTTGTCGCAAAAGATATTAAAGTCGCTATTTGTGAGCAATTAGAAGATCCTAAAACTGTAAAAGGCATAGTAAAACGTGGAGTTGTAAGAATAGTTACCGCTGGAACTTTAATTGAATCAAATCTTTTGAGTCAAAACAGCAACAACTATATGTGTGCAATATTTGAAAATTCAAAGGCAAAATCTAAAGATGAAAAAGTTTGGGGATTTGCATATACTGATATTTCAACCGGTGAATTCAAAGCAACTCAGCTAAGCTATGAAATGATTTTAACTGAACTTGCAAGATTGCAGCCTGCTGAAATAATCGCTCCTGCAAAGAAAATGAAATTACAACCGTTTCAAATTGTGCCAGAAGAAACTGTTGATTTGCCTGATGATATCAAAAATGTTTATAATTGCTCAAAAGTACCTTCAAAAGTATTTGAAGAAAATTTTGCAAAAGAAAACCTTAAGCAAGTATTTAATATCCAAGATGTAGATGTTTTAGGCTACAAAACTTGTCCTCTTGGGCTACGCGCTGCTGCAGGACTTTTGGCTTATATTTGGGAAAATTTAAAAGAAGGATTCCCAAAATTTGAAAAAATTGAAACATATGAATTGAATGAATACCTTTCAATCGATGCTAGCACAAGAAAAAATTTAGAACTCACAGAGACTTTAAGAGAAAAAAACAAATATGGCTCACTTTTATGGGCGATTGATAAAACAAATACCAATATGGGTGCAAGACTGCTTAAATCTTGGATATGCCAGCCATTAAAAGATTTGAATAAAATTCTTGCAAGACAAGAGATTGTTAAAAAATTGGTAGAAAATTCTCAGACAAGATATGAGCTCGAAAATAGGCTAAAAAATGTTTATGATATCCAAAGGCTATCTACAAAATTGAGCAATAATTCTGCAAGTCCTAGAGATTTCTTAAGTCTTAAAGCTTCATTATATCAGCTGCCTGAAATTGTAGAGCTTGCAAAATCAATCGATTTAGATATTTTCAAGAATATTGAAAAAGATATTGAGCTTATAAAAGATTATACAGATGTAATCGAAAAAACTATAAAAGAAGATGCTCCAAATACTCTAAAAGAAGGCGGATTAATTAAAAGCGAAGTAAATTCGGATTTGGATTATTTGAGAGATTTGATGTATAACGGAGAAAATTGGCTCAAAGAATTTGAACAAAAAGAAAAAGACAGAACCGGCATCAACATCTTAAAAGTCGGATATAATCGAGTATTTGGATATTTTATAGAAGTAACAAATTCTAATTTGAACAAAGTCCCTTCTGATTATATTAGAAAACAGACTCTAACTGGCGGAGAAAGATTCATTACAGATGAATTAAAAAAACACGAGGATGAGGTACTTACAGCTCAAGTAAAAGCCTTCGAATTAGAATATAAATTATTCTCTAATTTCCGAGATTATTCAAAAGAATTTGTGACGATTATTAGAGAAGTAGCTGAATGTATCGCAAAATTGGACGTATTTATTTCTTTTGCAACAATTGCAGTAGAACAAAAATATGTATGTCCTAATTTAAATGAAAGCGGAAACTTTTTTGTAAAAAACGGACGACATCCTGTATTAGAGCAGATTCTACCACTAGGTACTTATGTTGCAAATGACATTGAGCTGTCAAGCAGTGATAAAACTAAGACACAGTTTATGATTCTTACAGGTCCTAACATGGCAGGTAAATCAACATTTATGAGACAAAATGCACTAATTGCAATCCTTGCTCAAATAGGTTCATTTATTCCTGCTGATTATGCAGAAATTGGAATTATTGATAAAATTTTCACAAGAGTCGGTGCTAGTGATGATTTAACATTAGGCAAATCAACATTTATGGTCGAGATGACCGAGACCGCTTATATCCTCAATAGCGCAACTCAAAAAAGTCTTATTCTTATTGATGAAATAGGACGTGGTACTAGCACATATGATGGTGTTGCTATTGCTTGGTCAGTTGCTGAATATATTGCATCTAAAATCGGTGCAAGATGTATATTTGCAACTCACTATCATGAATTGAATGTTATGAGCAATACATTCCCTCAAATTAAAAATTATAGAATCACAATAAGCGAAGAAAATGGTGAAATAGAATTTTTAAGAAAAATTGTTCAAGGTGGAGCTAGCAAAAGTTACGGAATTCAGGTTGCAAAAATGGCAGGATTACCAAATACAGTAATCAGTCGCTCACAAGAGCTTATGAATAAAATGCAAAAAGATTTCTCAAAAAATCTTGCAACTAAAAAGAAATCTAATGAAACAGAAATTGGTACCCCACAGCTGAATTTATTTTAATAGTTTAAACTTTTAGTTTTCTACCAATATTCTTAAAAAATTGAATTAGCTTGTAGCTAAAGCTATTTCTTCTGGAAACCTCTTCAGTATATTTCTTAGCCTTATTTAAATACTCATGCAAACCGCGGCCTACCAACTCTTTTTCTACAGGGCTAGATAATTCTTCTGGTCTTACCGCGCCAATTCCTGATGCCTTATACATTTCATACTCTTTTTTAGTAATATTTAATGGAGAATATGTCCTCACACTAACAACTTCTTTTACATATGTACCACCAGTCTCAGTCCAATTAGCCTCATAACGACTTTCATTTTGAGCAATAACCTTTTGAATAGAATCATTAGTCTCATCTTTAAAAGGATAATAAGATTTTGTAACATAACTCAAGGCGGTATACTCATTTCCTGAATGTTCTTCTATCGTTTTACCCCATAGTCCTCTAAAATTTAATGCGCTATTGATTGGTGATATATTCATTATACTAACTCCTTTTGTGAGAGTTTAGCAC
This sequence comes from Candidatus Gastranaerophilales bacterium, assembly GCA_944325535.1. GTDB lineage: Bacteria > Cyanobacteriota > Vampirovibrionia > Gastranaerophilales > Gastranaerophilaceae > CAG-196. The sequence continues at coordinate 44,624 of CALVAL010000001.1, read as the reverse complement.
TTGTTCTAAAAGTTGTAAAGATACTTGTTACAAAATTTAATATAATCCATTATTTTTGTTCTAAAAACAAGCTATCCACACTCACATTAAGCACTTTTGCCAAATTATACAACATGAAAGAGCTTGGGGTTACTTTTTTATTCTCAATTTTAGTTAAATGCTTAGTAGAAATATCCACTTTTTCTGCTAATTGTTCCTGTGTTAAAGATTTTTTCACCCTTGCCACTTTTAGATTCAAAGCAAGAATTTCCCTAAATTTTTGTTCCGAAATTTTCATATCCGAATTATAAACTTTGCAATTTTTAATTATAACCGCTTAAAGAATACTTTTGGTTGCATATAAAACACTTTTTAAGTATAATATGATTATTTTTTAATAAGAATATGAAAAAATATAATAATAAAAATTTAATTTTAAATAATAAAATAATTATTAAATCTTTAATTGGATATTGTAAACATGATATCTCGATTGATTCTAGTACAAAATTTACGATACTTAGGGGATTATATGAACTCGAAAAAAATTTAGATAGAATCAACACAACTAAACCTTTTACTTAAGCACTCTATTACCAAAAAGTTTAATGAAAAGTTAAGCGAAGGATTTTAATATAATAAAGAATCCTCATCGCTCAAACTTTCCTCTCTTTTTCAAGAGAGGTTTTTTTATGTTATAAATATGATATGAATTACTCATCATTATTCGATTTAGCAAGAAATATTTATACCTCATTTTCATATAATGATAAGTATGGGAGAGCAAAAATACCATTCAGGTATTTTTTAGAGCTAACTTATCGTTGCAATCTTGCTTGTCCTTATTGTTATGTAGGGAAAGAAAGAAATAAAACTGAACTTACACTAGAAGAATGGAAAAAAGTTATTGATCAAATACCATTCTATTCTATTGTGACTTTGGTAGGTGGAGAGCCTCTTTTAAGAAAAGATTTTATAGATATTTTTGCATATACTTCTAAAAAAGTACTAAATAAGACTCATGTTGTTTCAAATGGGATTTTAATAAATGATGAAATAATAAAGGCTTTTATAAAATACAAACTACTTTTATTATCTGTTTCCCTTGATGGATACGGTGAGACTCATAATATAAACAGAGCGCATGATGGAATTTTTGATAAAATTATTTCTAATCTGGAAAATTTAAAATCTCAAAGAAAAAATCAAATGATAGATATTAAAACTATCGTATTAGAAAATAATTTAGATGATTTACCAAAACTTTATAAATTATGCGAAAAAATGGGATTTGAATTTTTATCAATATCATTTTTAAGGAATAATCATTGGAAACAAAATTCTATTTTGCAAGAAAGCTTTATTCCAGAATTTAATGAAAATTATCCAATAAAATTGTATTTTGATATAGAACATTTTAAGGAAGTATATAAGGAAATTGAGAGCATAAAAGGAAAAACTAAACTAAGATTTTCTCCTAAGTTTGAATATTCTAAAAATCCGATTGAAGCTATTGAAAATTTCTTTCAGCTTCCAGATGATACCCCTGTAAATCAAATTTACAAGCCTTGCACTTATCCTTATAATAATATGATGATTAACCCTGAGGGATTTGTTTATCCTTGTCTTTCTCAAAAAATAGGGAATGTGAAAGATAAAACTTTAAAAGAATTATTTAATTCTCCTCATTATTGTTGTTTTAGAAAAAATCTAAAAGCATCAGGTGGAACTTTTGGAGCTTGCCAGCTTTGCTGTGAATTAGAATTAAAAGACTAAGAATATTAAGATTTCTAAAAAATAATTTTGATAAAAAGGCAATTTTTTTTCATAACATGACTTTATATAAATAGTTAGGTTTGAAAAGGTTTATTATTGTGACACAAATTAATCAAAATTTTGATAAATATCCTATTCCAATGCAACAGGGAAATCAGCCTCAAGGGAATCCTGTTCGTATACCTAACTATTACTATGTTCCTGAGAATAAAATATCTGCTCAGGAAGCGATGGATAATAATCCGCTTTACCAAATGACAATAAAACCGTTCAAAGAACATCCAATTACTGTTCTAGCGACTTGGCTTGGTATTAGTGCTCTATTAGATGGATATTCAAAAGCTTGTAGTGGGGAGTACAATAAAAGTTTAGTTGGTAAAGTCGCAAAATTTGGAGATAATATCCAAGAATCAAAATTAATCCAAAACAAGCCTGTGCAAACAGTTTTAGGCGGATTCCAAAAAGTTGGAAATTTAGGTGAAAAAGCTGTTAATAACAGTGCAATTTTACGTGCAATGAAAAATACACCAACTCAGCCTGAATGGCAAATGGTAAAAAGCCAAATGTTTAATCAAAAACAAGAAGTTGTACAAGAATTTATAAAAATTGCAGATACACTAAAGCTTGGAGAAGAAGGAGCTTTAGAATTAAAAAATGTAGGAATTACAAAAGCTGAAAAAGAAATGCTTAAAAAAGCTTTTAGCGTAAATAGTATTTCTAAAATTCCAGAAGAAAAAGCTGTAAATCAAATTTTATTACATCGTCTTGGGAAACCTCAAGCTGAAATTAATAAGATTTTAGCAATGGATTCTGCAGGGGCATTTTCTGCTACAAAAACAGAAATCTTAAAAGCTATGGGACTTGATTCTAACAAGCTTAAATTAATAAAAGAAGATATGACAGGTAAATACACCGATGATGTTATGAAAGCTTGTGAAAAAGTCAAAGGCAAAGTCAAAATGGGTGCTGGACATTATGGATTTTTAGGACCTTTGACTAAGTTGTTTGAAAGAACAAAAGGCTGTGATGAAGTGTATAACCAGCTATATAGTATAACAAAAGGTGGTGGCGCTAAAACTGCTACAGGAAGAGCTTTATCAAAAACAGTTCAAGTTATTCATAGAGGTCTTACTTTTGGAAACGGAAAGTTAGGTGCTTTAATATTTATTGCTCCAATCCTTGCTGAAGTATTTGTTAATACTAAAAAAGCTGATAACGACCAAAAAGTCGGAACTTTTGCAAATGGTCTTGTAGATAACATTTCTTGGGTATTTACATTCCCAGTTGCACTAAAAATGATGCATGCAATAGGCGGCATAAAATATGCTGGAATGAGTAAAGCTGACGTTGAAAAATATAGAGATGCTTTAAAAGATTTTAATAATAACGTAAAATTAGGAAAATTTAAAACAAAAGCAGAATATAATATTGCTAAGAATATTGTTAAACAAAAATTGGTTGTAAAAAATCAAAATATATTCACAAAAGGTCTAAGAAAACTTATTGGAGTACTTACTCTAGATTTAGGAACTTTTAAGCCTTATCAAAATAAAAATATGGTAACAAATATCGTTAGAAAAACTCCTAATTTCTTAAGAAATGTTGTGGGTATTCCTTTAAGATTTGGTGTTTGGAGTGCAATTTCTATGGGAGTATTAGGTGCTGCTTTAACAAAAATTACTTCAAGCATTTTTGGAAAATCATATGATGCAGAAAAACAAGATGAGCATAAGACATCTTTAAAAGAACAAAAACAATATTTGAAAAAAGACTTGAATGATAGATTATATGAAGAAGCTCGAAAAAAACAAGCAATTAATATAAACAATAATGCAATGCAACAAAATATACTAGCACAAAATCAAAATATTAGTACAAGAGGTAAAAATGAATATTCTGCAAATATTCCTCAAGTGGAAGAACAAAGAAATAAACTGGATAATTACACTTACATACCATCACAAAAAAATGTAATACCTCATCCTATCAAAGAGAATAATAGGGATAATTATACTTATATTCCATCATCTAAGTGTACAATCCAGCCAGATCCTAAAAATATAGAAAAGAAAAGAAAGTATATTCCATCCCAAGAGGGTGCAAAGATTCAAAAAAGTTTTGATAATTCAGGCTTGCAATCAGCTCTAGATAGAGCGCAATTAGCTGAGGATAAAGCTTTAAAAGTTCTTGCTGGAAACTTTGATGGAATGTAATTTTTCATAATAAATATTATATTTCTTTTAATGTCCGAAGGACATAGAAAACAATTGCGTGTTTCTCTTTCTTTTGGAACTTTTCTTTCTCTTTACCTCGCAAATAAAGAGAAAGAAAAGTTCATTTTAAAAGACATATTGTTATTTGTAACTTTCTTGTATCGACAAGAAAGTTACGCAAAGAAACTCGCAACCGGAACTACATTCGCTAATCAATTGTATAGCTCAACATAAACGAGCAAACTCGCTTCGCTCAAACAATGCTCGTTTTGATAACGTTTCGCTAACATTGATTGCTCATTTCGTTAGGGTTGCATTGGATTTAAAATAAAATAACTTATAATATTTATTATATAAATAAAATCCCACAAAATTACTATATTTAAAGGATTTAAAAGACCTCTAAATATAGTTTAATATACTTGGAATAGTATACAATCGGAGATTATTATGGATATATTTGCCGTCATAGGCCTATTTTTCGGTATTACAATGATTTTGATCGGTCAAGCAATGGAAGGCGGTAACATCGGTCAACTTTTACAAATCACCGCAGCATTTATCGTATTAGGTGGTACTACTGGTGCTGTACTTTTGAGTTTTCCTCCTGCTACACTTATGTCTGCAATCAAAATGCTTAAAAATGTATTTATGCCTCCAAAAGTTGATTTCGAAGCTCTAATCACTGAAATTGGCGGTTTTGCTACAAAAGCTAGAAAAGAAGGTATAATCTCACTTGAAAAAGAAGCTAATAATGCTTCTGATACCCTTTTGACACTTGGATTAGGCGCGGTTGCTGACGGTACTGATCCGACATTAGTAAGAGAAATGCTAGAAAACCAGATTGAACAACTAGAAAATTATGTAAATGGTGCCTCTAAAGTATTCGAATCTTTTGGTGGATATTCTCCTACATTAGGTATCATCGGTGCTGTTATGGGTCTGATTCAAGTAATGCAAAACCTTTCTGATCCATCTAAACTAGGTGCTGGTATTGCGGTTGCTTTCGTCGCTACAATTTATGGTCTATTTGCAGCTAACTTAGTCATGATTCCTATTAGTACGCGTATCAAATTCATTTATCAAGATGTATTTTTATATAAAAATATCATCCTAGAAGGAGTTCTATCAATCCAAGCAGGAGAAAGCCCTGTATTAATTGAGAGAAAACTTCGCTCATTTATTTTAGAAAAACCAAAAGAAGAAGGTGCTAATGGCTAGAAAAAAGAAACATCCTGAACATGAAAATCTAGAAAGATGGCTTGTTTCTTATGCAGACTTTATTACTCTGCTTTTCGCTACATTTGTAGTATTATATGCACTTGCACAAGTAGATGCTTCTGATTTTGCAAAACTGGAAGATTCATTAAAACAAGCATTTAGCCAAGGAGCTTTATTTGATGGACAACAATCAATTATGGATGGCAGCGACTCTTTATTTGATCAACAACAAGCAAATTCATTCATTCCTAGTTTAATGCTTGAATATATAAGTCCTAAATACGAAGAAGAATCTTTTAAAGAAATTGATGAAAGTATCCAAGAACTTAAAGAAGCAGGAGAATTAGAAGGTATAACTTCTAAAATAACAGATAAAGGTCTTCTTCTAACCTTTGATGATAAATACCTTTTTGCACCAGCTTCTGCTTATCTTGATTCAAATGCTAAAAAACTTTTGGACAAAGTAGGTGTACTTATTTGCAAAAAATTTGTACTCCACGCAATGCGAATAGAAGGACACACAGATAGTGATCCTATCCGTACTGTACAATATCCTTCAAACTGGGAACTATCAGCAGCAAGAGCTTCATCTGTTGTAAGATACATGATCGATAGATTCAAATTCTCTCCTTCACTATTTTCAGCAGTTGGATATGCTGATACAAGACCTTTAGAAAATTCTATTTCTCCAAAAGATCCAATTAATAGACGTGTTGAAATTCTGATACTAAAAAATAAATATAAAAGACAATTTGATACAAGAAATGATAATACAATGAATCTTACAAAATCCCAACAAGAAAAGATTCAAAAACAAAGAATGGAAGTTATCGCATCCGTAGAAGGCGATTCTATTTCTCCTGCAGCTAGAAAATTACTTGAAGATCATCATAAAAGAATGATTGAAAAACAAAAAAGCGAAAAATTATCACCTAGAAATATGGAGCTTTATGTAAACTTAGAAAATGATTCTAAAGACAATGAAGAAAATATCATGCCTGCAATTGAAAGACGAGTAATAAAATTAAATTCCAATATCCCTGAAGACGAGGATTTTGGTCTATGATTACACATATTGTAGGAATATCACTAGGTGCATCATCATCAATCGAAAGTGGAGTTGCTGTAAGAGAAATTTCAAGTAGAAATTTAATTTATGTTGATAAATTATTTTCTATGAATGATGTTCAACTTTTTTTTGAAAATTATGTTTCACTTAAAAACTCAATAATATGCGTTTCTCTACCTTGGGATAATACAATGCTTGAGGGGAAATGGCGAGTGCTTTCAAAACCATATCAACTAATACACTCTGAAGAAGAACGATTTATAAATAAAGACAATTGGATGCAAAGATTTTCTACTAGAGGAAGTGAATTACTCTTAAATTTAAAAAATAGCGGGGTTGATATCTCTAGGTATGAAACATATCTTACAAGACAAAAAATGAATCTGTACTCAAACTACAAAGAAAGATCATCTGCTGATTGTAAATTTTTACAGTCTGCATTAAAATTTGAGTATGGATTTGACAGTCTACCCAATAATATGATGCCTGTAGCACAGCTTGAAGCAATTGTTGGAACAATCCTAGCTGAAGAAAAATTGAAAAACAAAACAAAAACAATATTTGAATTCCGTGGATTAGATGTCATAAATTTGTAAATAATTGTAAAAAAAGAAAAATTTTATAGCAATTTTTATTTTTGAGGGGTATTAAAATTACTGAAAGTGTATATGTCGAAAGGAAGTGTATTAAATGGTTCAATCAATTGATAACGGAATGAATAGACCTAACTATAATGCGGTCAAAATTAATATAAAAAATCCAACAGTAAATAAAGAGCAGACAAACAGCTATTCTGACGATAGTGGAATCTATAATGCTGTAAATATACAAATAGACAATCCTACTGTTAATACTAATCCAAAAAGAATTTATGATTATCCTATAGCAGAAGGACCTATTACATATGATATGGCAAATATTGAACCAATTAACTTACCAAGAGGTTTTCATGTAGCTTATCAAACAACAAACGTTATACTTCCTAAAATTGAAAATGAAGTAGAAATTGAAGCTCCTGATAATGAACAAGAAACAGAAGAAGCTAAATTAAATGATGAAAATGAAAATATTTTAGTTGAAGAAGAACCTGTAGAAGAATCCTCTTCAGAAATAGACACAACAAATAATATAGAACCTCCAGCTGCTAACTATACAACAGTAGAAGCTGAAAAAGCAGAAAACATTGCTACTCAAACAGAAAATGAGAACAATATAGCTGAAACAAAATCTAATGAGAATATCGATAAAGAAGTAAAAGCCAATGAAGCTGAAGATATTGAAAAAAACGAAAAGATTGAAATAAAAAGACCAGAAATTATTGAAGGAGAAGAGATTAAACCAAGTGTTGATATTCCTCTAATTATTTCTAATTTAACAAATTCTGATTACGATATTCAAGCTCAACAAATGGAAGAAATCGCAAGAATATCATTAGATAATCCTCAAAATGCTGTACCATATATCGTAAGAGATGTTTTTTCAGCATTAATAGACATCACTAAGAAAGATTCTGCAAACCTAGCAACTCCAACTGAAGAACAAATAGATGCAAGAAAAAAAGTCATTGCTAACGTAATAGCATTAGAAGAAAACCCAAAAGCAGAAAAACTTCCATTCGAGCTAACTCAAAAAGAAATTCAATTAGCAAATGAAATCTCTCCAATGGAACAAGCTGAAAGAAACAAAGAATATGCTTTATATACAATGGCAATCCTAGCTAAAGTATACACTGATGAAGTAGAAAAACAAACTGGAAATATTGTTCCTCTAACAGACATCCCTGGAAGCTCTGCAATCGTTGATGCTTTAAGATATAACCCTAATTCAGGAGTAAAAATTGCAGCTATAGATGCCCTTAGACATATTCAAAGACCTGAATACAAAGAAGAATTAAATACTATATACACTCTAGCTCAAGCAGATACTAATCCACAGGTATCTCTAGCAGCAACTAGAGCAATTGAAACAAATAATTAACACACTTTAATACACAATGCACTACAAAATGGCGGACTTTCATAATGAAAATCCGCCATTTAATTAATTAATTTATTTATTTTCTTCTAACACCGGTTTTACAGGATGTTGATTTTTGTGTCTTTGTTCAAATTTTTTACGACCTTCTTTTTTCATTTGCTTCAATATTTTCTTCTGATCTTTAGTCAAAATTGATTCAAATTCTTTCATATTTTCTTTTCTTATTTCATTTGCTTGTTTTTTAAGGTCTTGGATTTCTTTATCTATCTTAGCTAATTTTTCTTCTTGAGCCCAAGTTGCTATTCTTGATAACTTAACCATTTCTGCTTCTTTTTTCTTATTTCGTATTTGATCAAAAATTGGTTTTAATTTTTCATGCCCTTGCATTCTAATTTCTTTAGCTTTGACTTTTTGTTCTTCAGTAAGTCCAAGTTTTTGCTCCAAAGCAGCTTCTCTAGCTTGTCTTTTTGCCATCATTTCTTCTTTTGTAGGAGGAGTTTTTATTCCTTCATTTGGATTTTGGATATTTTCTTCAGCTGCTTTTGCTACAGTAGAAAATACACATAATGCACATAATAAAACTGCTAATTTTTTCATAATTCACCTCTCTTTTTTATAACAAATCTTTCAATTTTTCTGCTAAATCCTTTTTAGCATTGTATATTCTTGATTTTATTGTACCCAAAGGGCAATTAAGCTTTTTAGCTGCATTTTCATAAGTATGCCCTTCTATTTCACATAACATAATCACTTCTTTAAATTTTGGTTTTAAACTATCAATAGCTTCTATTATTATTTTTTGTCTTTCACTTAAGATTAAAGAATCTTCCGGATTATTCTTTTTATCTTTAATATTATTCAGCGCAAGCTCATCAGAAGTTGAGTTTTGTTCATTTTTTACAACCGCAGATTTTAAATAATCTTTTGATGTATTTTTTGCAATAGTATTCACCCAACTTTTAAAAGAACCCTTTTCCCTATATTTTTCCTTGTTCTTCCAAATTTTGATGTATACTTCTTGTTCTATATCCTCATTATCTTGTTTTGTAATTAATCTTATTATATTTCTTACATTATTTTTATTATTTTTAATTATTTCATTAAAATTCATTCATCCACCATCAATAAGCCATATGAATCGACAGGAAAACCTAAATCTTCTGCAGAAAGGCTATCACCATAACGTAACGTATCTACCAAATCATCATTTGATGCTATTATGCCAAAAGATAATGATGAAAATAACACCAAGCTCATAGCACAAGCTACTTTAAAATTTAATACTTTTTTCTGCTTTTTTCTATAATAAAACTTCACTTCACCAATCAAATCTGAAACTTTTTGCATTGTCTCATGTTCTTTTTGACAATCCTCGCATTCTTCTAGATGCTTTTTTAAAGTCTCATCATCAGAAAAAACAAATAAGCTTTCGTATTTTGAACATTTATTATCCATATTTTTTACCTCTATATCAGTATAACGAAAAATATTTGTAAAAGTTCAAAAAATTACCAACACTTTGTAAAGTTTTGTAAAACATTTGACACCTAACTAGCAAAAAAATAAATTTAGAGCTTTTAAGTATAGTATAAAGCTCTCTCTTCTTATTTAAACGGACAGGCCTTGGTTATTTATACAAGGTCTTTTTTTTATTTTATTATTTAATTCTGTATTTCATTAGGTATTTAATACCATAATTTACGTATTTTTGTGGTAATTTTGATAATATGCTTACGCAAATGGCATCAAATCCTATATTATAAGATAATTTGGGATTTTTTGTATTATCAATTTGTATAATTTTATTAACAACTTTTTCTACATTAAGTCCTTTTGTTGAATTTTTTTTAGCATTTGCGATTAAAAATTGCATTTCTTTTTCATATCCTTGAGAGATATTAAAATGTTTTGAATTTTCTTGAATTGATTTTTCCCATAAAGGAGTTGATATTACACCGGGCTTTACAGAAATAATTTTTATATTTTTTTTAGTTTCTAACAAAAGTGAATTAAATAACATATCAAGACACTTTTTAGATGCACAATATGGAGCAATAAAAGGAAAAACTCCATAACTTGCCATTGAACTTATGTTTATAATTTTACCTCCATTCAAGACATCTAATAGATTTCTTGAGAATTCTAAATGTCCAAAAGTATTAACATCAAACTGTTTTTTTAATTCTGAAATCTCAATTCTTTCAATTGGTCCTGCAACAACTGCACCTGCAATATTCACTAAAGTATCAATTTTAGTACATTTTGATAGAATATAATCAGATGCCAACTTTATAGTCTCTGGTTTTGCATAATCTATATAAAAAGGATAAATGTTTGAAGAAATTTTATGTAACTCATCTTCACTGTTCTTTTTTCTATACCCTGCAAATACAATATTATTATCAGACAATTTTTCTATTAATGCTTTTCCGATTCCAGAGGTTGAGCCTGTAATAACATAAGTTTTAGTCTTCATTTAATGGTCTCATAATTAATATTGTAGAAATATTCACTTGAATAAAGTCATGGTACTCAACTTCTTTTTGTGGTATCAACTTAGACTCCATTGAACAATTCTTAACAGCAATAAATTGTTTATTAGTATTTAAAACTTCTGATAAAAGCCTGTTTCTTTTTCCAATTTTTGGCATGAAAACATAGCCCTTAATTACATACTCAGTCGTTTCTATATAAACCTTTTCTCTCCATGCGGAAGTTGTTAATTCTAAAATTTCGTTATTTTCCATAGCTTAAACTTTCTTTTAACTCATATAAGATTGGAACAGTGGTAAGTATAGTGCCAATGCCATAACTAAAACAATACTACCTATAACAATAAGCATAATCGGTTCAATCATTTTAGTCATAGTATCAATGATACCGTCCAAAGTTTTATCCAAGAAATTTACACCTTTTTCAAGCATATCACCCAAACGACCTGATTGCTCACCTGTTGCTATCATAAATAGTAACATTTTAGGTACAATTTTTGTTGCTTTAAACGCTTGAGAAACTTGCAGACCTTGTTGAACCTTTACAATTGCACCACTTAATTTATTTTTTAATACAGAATTTGTAAGCGTAATTACAGCCAAATGCAAACAATCAACAATTGGAATACCTGCATCATAAGATACGCTCATTACTGATAAAAAGTTTGAATAATTAGAATACATAATTAAGTTATTTAATAAAGGTATTTTTAAAACAAGCTTATCCAAAATGTTCCTTGCAGGCTGCCATCTAAAAATAACTATAACAAACACGATAAATGCTACTATAAATATTGGAATGGTATACCAATAAGTTTTTAAATAGTCACCCGCATTTATCATAATTGAAGTAATTAAAGGTAGAGCCTTTTCTTGTTGTTCAAACATTTCTTTAAAAGCTGGGAATACAAAGACCAACATAACTATCGTAATTAAGAATGCCAATACTACTACGAACATCGGATACATTAGAGTCCCAATAACTTTGCCTTTAATATTCGATTGCTTCGTCAATAAATCCTTAATACGTCCCAAAGTTTTTTCTAATTCACCGGATTCTTCCCCTGCTTTTATTAAACCAATAAAAATATATCCAAATACTTGAGGATACCGAGCAAGAGTATCAGCAAATGTAGAACCTGCCATAATTTGTGTTTTTAATATTTTTGACATATCTCTAATTTTCTTTTTAGCAGCTTCTTGCTCCATGAACATTAAAGATTCTACAGCAGGGATACCTGATGTTAAAAGAATTTGTAATGTTGATATAAAATCTATTTTCTCACTTAAAGAAAGAGATGAAATTCTTGCTGCCTTTTTTGATTTTGCCTCCGTAAATTCATTTATTTTTGTAGGCACAAGCCCCATTTTTCGAATGACATCTTTTGCATCCTTTAAATTAGATGCAGTTATCTCACCTTTTACAATTTCTTTTCCCTGCTTTAAAGCTGTATAACTAAATATTGGCATATAAACCTCATTTTTTCTTATTCACTTGCATAACCTAATACTCTTATAAATTCACTTGTCGTCGTATTTCCATCCATAATATGGTTCAGACAAGAATATTTAAGAGTCTTCATTCCTGCTGCAACGGCAGCTTCCTCAATTTCAATATCATGAGCACCCTGCGCAATTAATTTTTTAATTTCTCTTGTGATAGGCATAACTTCATAAATACCTATACGTCCTGTATATCCTAAATAACCACAATCTTTACAGCCTTTTTTTCGATATAACTTTGTATTTAGAAGCTTTTCTTGAATCTTAGGATTTGTTGAAATATGCTTTGCTTCCTCTTCTGTAGGGAAATATGCTTCTTTACATTTATCACAAAGTCTTCTTACAAGACGTTGAGCAATTACCCCTGTTAAAGTTGATGATACCAAATAATCTTTTGCACCCATTTCAATCAGACGTGTAACAGTGGCAGCTGCAGAATTTGTGTGAACAGTACTCAAGACTAAGTGACCTGTTAAAGCTGCTGAAATAGCAACCTCTAAAGTTTCAAAGTCACGGATTTCACCAATCAAAATAATATCAGGGTCTTGTCTTAATATCGCACGCATACAAGAAGCAAATGTTATATCTGCCTTTGGATTAACTTGTGATTGATTAATACCTTCCAACTTAATTTCAATAGGATCCTCAATCGTTGTAATATTTACATCTTCTTTATTAAGCGATTTTAAAATTGTATACAAAGTTGTCGTTTTACCAGAACCTGTAGGACCAGATGTCAAAATTATACCATTAGGAGATTGAACCATGTCATGAATTTTTTGAATATCACTTTCAGACGCACCTGGTATAATCATTTTATCTCCAGCAGCTTTTAAACTAACCGCAGGAGCCAAAATACGAATTACAACTTTCTCTTTACCCGAAACTGGTAAAGTATTTATACGAAAGTCATACATTCTATCATTATATTTAATAGAAAAAGTACCATCTTGAGGTCTTCTATGTTCAGCAATATTCATTCTTGCAAGAACTTTAAAACGTGTAATTACAGCTTGTTCAATACTACCTGGAATTTCAAGAACTTTCTTTAAAATACCATCAGAACGAACTCTTACAACATAGTATCCTATTCTTGGTTCAATATGTATATCAGAGGCCTTAGCATCAATTGCATCTGTAATAATTTTGTATACGAATTTTGCAACATTACCACTAGAATCCTGAAGCTCCTTTTCTACTTGCGTCCATAAGGATTCTTCATTTGAGAACTGAGCGGCTTCTTCTTCTATACTTTGGATGATTCTTTCAGTTTCTTTAGCAGCCTTCTCAGACTTTTTCTCCATAAAATATTCTTTTAAATACATATCGTATTCAAAATAGGGAATACAATATACATTTAAAGAACGACCTGTTGATAAAGAAATTTCTCGAATAGTGTACTTATCAGCAGGATTAACCATCGCTACAGCAAGTTTATTATTATCCTCCATAGACATAATAATAGTATGCTTTTTTTCAATAAAATCATCCGGTAATAACTTTAAAATAGTTTTATCTACTTGAATATTAGACTTAGAAATAACCTCACAACCATATTTCTTTTTTAAATAAGATACAATCCTTTCATATGAAAGATAATCTTTCTCGTGAAAAACTGCATCAATAGGGATTTGTTTATTTTTAGAAATTTCTATACATTCTTTTAGCTGTTCACTAGTAAGCCAACCTATACTTACTAACATTTCTTCAGGAGATGGCTCAGAATCTTTTTCTATATTCTCAGGTTTGCTAGCTATAACATTTGATTCAACTATACTTTCAACATACTTAAAAACTTCTTCAAAATCTCTACTCTCTATAATTAAAAACTGGGGATTCAGATCGGAGAACTCTTTTTTTATAATTTCTACAACCTGAGCTTTATTTGAAGCTCTATTTTTGTCTAATATAGCATAAAAATCCTTTTGTCTTTTATCTACTGGAATAAAACCTGATGATTTCATCAGGTTTATTCCAAATTTATTAACATATTCTTTTTTTATGCTATTTTTTAGTTTTTCTAACTGATTAGACATATTTTACAAACTATCCGCAACAGAGCCCTCACCATCATTGATTATTTTTGGAGTTAGCATTATAACTAATTCACTCTTCGACTTTTTAGAAGTAGTTGATCTAAAAGCGGCACCTATAATTGGTAAATCACCTAATACAGGAATTTTTTGAACGACCTTAGAATCTTCTTCTTGAATCATTCCACCAATTACTAAAGTCTCACCATCCTTAATTCTAACATTCTTTAAATCCAAGTTTCTTCTGCTTAGCAATGTTGCTTGTAAATCGGTTCCAGTACCTGTTGCTGAAGGAGTTGTAACCTGTCCAGCCTCTGTAGCATACTCAGGCTTAATATTTAAAGTAACATAGCCCTCTGGAGAAATAAACGGAGTTAATGTAACTTTAATACCTTTATCTTCACCTATTGTATATGTTCTTTGTACAGCACCAACAGCACCAACTCCAGCACCTGTTGAAGATAAAAATTCTGATGTTACCTTTTCTACATAATCTTGAGTTAAATCAATTACGGATTCCTGCCCGTTAGTAACCAACAATTTAGGATTAGCAAGAACTCTAGCTTTTTTATTTTCTATCAAATAATTCATTTGCCAAGAGATATAAGGGCCTGCTCCATACCATTTTTCATGAGGAATAAAAGATTCTTTCTCTGAAAAAGTTCCATCTTCATTTGCTATCAATACCTTTACAGGTACATGTTCTCTAGTACCAGGAACAGCAGATCTTCCTCCACTAGTTGTCCCACCTGAAAACTTAACCGCCCAATTAGGAGAATCAATTGACCATTCATTACTAAATTCTTTACTACCTTGTTCATTTAATTCAACAATAGAAACTTCTAAATAAGCTTGAGGTTGCTTTACATCATTAGCTTTAATAAAATTAGCAATCATTTCTTGCTGTGCTTCTGAACCACCCATTACAGTTACAGTACCACGCTGTGGATAGTAAGATATTGCCAAATTTTGGACATCAAAAGGTGAACTATTAGCACTAGATGTCGATGGTGCAACAGTACATGCCACAATACCTTCACCTAATTTTAATTCAGAACCCGAACCAGAGCTAGAAGACGAAGCAGAAGCAGCTCCTCCTGTAATTATTCCAGCAGCACCACCAGTAGTCCCTACACCAGGCGCAGCAGGTGCAATACCGCCAGAAGAACTATTATCTCCACTACTAGATCCTCTAGATGGCAATAATACATCACAAATCATGTTTGCCATTTCAGCTGGAGTAGTATGATTTACAGCAAAAGTTTTTGCAAGAGGTTCTCTGTCTAACTGATCAATAACCTTCTGAACGATTGCTGCATCAGATTTCATACCAAATACAATTATTTCGTTAGTTGCAGTATTTACAGTAGCAGCATCCACTGATGAAAGACCGGCTTTCTTCATACTAAAAACATTTTTATTTAAAAAACTTGCAATTTTAGATGCGCTTACATACTTCACAGGAAATACCATCATCTCTTGTTTTGAAAAAGCAGCATTATCAGCATTGTCTTTAGCAATTATCACCAAAGTATTATGCTGTGTATAGTAATTCAACCCAGCTACTTGTAAAACTAGATTAAAAGCATCATTTATTGGCATATTAACCAAGTCGAGCGTCACTTTACCATCAACAGAAGAATGGAACACAACATTCATACCAGCTTTATCTGCAAACATTCTTAAAACCTGCTTTACATCAGAGTCTCTTAAACTCAATGTTATGTTGTTATTTTTATCAGTTAGCTTCACATCACCAGATAAAACCATTGAACTTGTATAAGGAGCAACTCCCTCTTGCGCAAATACTGCAGAAGGTGCAGTAAACGCTAATAATAACGCTGCTGATAGTAATCGTTGTATATGATTATATTTCATCGTTTTTCTCCTCCGAATTTTTTACTTAAATTTGAAACGTCATTATGATTTACCGAACCTTCGGTTAAGATTTCACCAATACCTGCTTTATAAACGTTATTACCTAATTTTACAGTAACACTGTCTTGCAAGATATTAATTATACGATAATTATTTACAACATCACCTTTCTTAACCAAATAGTCATTACCCTCAATATTCAATATTGCTGATGGACTAAACTTATCATAAAGGATACCAGAAACTATTGTATCCATAACTCTTGCCGCATCAGAATTTTCGTTCAAAACTTCCGGAGGTGCAACTAAATCATATTTAGGCACATCACTAACTGACGAACCTGAGATATCCCTATATGGTAAAAACGGATTTGCTTTAACTGTTCCTGCTGGAATAGAAATCAAATCCTTCTTTGACGCAGCTGCGCTTAAAGGTGTTGTCGCATATTGAATAGAATCCATTTGCGCTACATCTAAATTTTCAAACTCTTGATGTCGTAATGAAAAAGCAAGTAATGGTAACACTACTAAAGCTACAGGGATAACCAATAATGCTTTTGTGGATATATTAAACCTTCTTGCTTTCATAACACCAATTAGTTCATCTGCTGTTAAACTAGCAACGTCGTACGTTCTTTTTTCTCTTTTCTTTCTATAATTACGCATCTTCTTTTTATACTTCTAACTTCTAAATTGCTCTCTTTACAAATATAAACTTACTAAACTCTGTTTTCAATCCTTTATTCAAACTATTCCGTTCTACTTTTTTTATTTTTTGAAATTTTATCAGTACAACCTTTTATATAATAATACCATAATTTTAGAATAATGCAACGAGTATAAGCGAGTATTTAATACTCTGTTTGATACCTTATATATGCATAGGCATTAAAATCCAATGAACCATATATAATTTTTATAAAATTATCATCAAAAGACTGCAGATCTATAAAATCTATTGTATCTTTACCAAAATCATTTGTTGTCTCACTTGCCCTTACTTTACCTTTAAAAAACCTCGATTGGTAAAAAGAAAAATAAATATCACCATTTTCATCTTTTTCAGCTATAACTTTATAAAAACCTTTTTCTAGAGGAATATCATCTATTATAAGACTTACTGGAATATTAAGTAATAGACCATCTTCATTTTTTTTAGTAGGGGTAAGCGCCTGTATTTCGCTATTAGCATCCATCTCTGGATGAAGGCTTTGTCCGCCGCCGCTTACTTTTTTAATCATCTTTTTTCGTTTTTTTTCGTCTTTTTGTTTCTTTTTACCTTCTAATGTATCTATCGCCTTTTCAAATTCCTGATTTGTTATAGATTTTTGACCATCCCAAGCTCTATCAATATCACCAAAATCATCCCATCCATCATCCGCTTTCACTGGAATTGATATTATACACATTAAAACGATAAATACTAATAATATTCTTTTCATAATAATAATATATACCTAAATATTTAAAAAAGTAAAGAACAGAGAGTAAGATACGCTAAAACTGTTAAAATTTAAGTATTTCACTTTTTTGTAAAATTGTGTATAATGTAAATATAAATCAAAAAAAGAGAGAACTTGATGACGGATACAAATATTATAATAATAATAGTTGCTTTTGTTGCGGCTATAGCTGCGATTTACATTTTGTATTCAATAATTTTATTTCAAGGAAGCACAGGAAAAAAAGGGGATGAACTACAATTATCAACAAAAAATATTCTTGAACAAGTAGAAGTTTTATATGATAAAAAAGAATATGGACTAGTCCAACTACTCGCTACAAAATATTTAGATAGAGTCCCTGGACATGTCGATGTTAGAATATATTTAGCAAAAGCATATTATGAGGATAGAAAATATAATCAAGCGATAAAACAATGCTCCATCATATTGAAAAAAAAATCTAACAATGTTGAAACAAGGCAAGTTCTTGGTAATTGTTATATAAAAAAACAACTACCACTTAAAGCGATAAAAGAATATGAATACGTTTTTGATTATAGAAAAACTGATAAAGATGTTGTGAGAACACTTGCGGAGCTTTACAGAGAAACAGATCAACTTTTTTCATCAATTGGAGCATATGAAGTACTAGCTGATTTATTAGATTTAGAAGAAGATGTTGCAGATGTACAATCAATCTTAGCTGAATTAAATGAAGAAATACATGACTACCCTGCAGCTTTTGAAGCTTATAAAACTCGTCTTGGAATATACCCTCAAGATGTTTTAACAAATAGAAAACTAACAGAATTGTATATCAAAATAAAAAATTACCCTGTTGCAATAGAAACACTTTTATACATGTTAACGTTTGTTACTGAATCAAAAGTTTTACTATGGATTTATGATACTCTAGTCAGCTTAAGCGTAGAAACGGAAGATTATGATAAGGCAATAGAATATTCAGAAAAGCTCCTTGATATACAAGGTTCCGATAAATTTAAAATTAGAAACAATATTGCAGCATTTAATTTAAAATTAAACCGCACAAATGAAGGCATTGCTATTTTAGAAGATTTGGTTATGATGTCACAAAATGGTTTTGACGTTACTCTAGAATTAGCAGATGCTTATATTCAAAATAAAGACTATCAAAAAGCATTAGAGAAATATCAACTTCTACTTGATAAAGCAACCCCAAGAGAAGCTAAGACAGTAAACTTATTATTATGTGAACTATATATAGATTGGTCTATAGATTTATATAAAAAAGACAAAATTGATGATTCTTTTGATTTATTAAAAGAAGCAACTGAATATAATGCATTAAACTCAGAAATTTATTATAATATGGCAAAAAATTACTTCAAGCAAAAAAACTATCCGTCAGTAATTGAGTCTTTAAATAAAGCTTTAGAATTTGATAAACAAAAAGAGTATCAAGCAAAATATTTATTATTATTATCTGATGCACATCATCAACTTGGAAACTTTTTTGAAGAAAAAAAAGCTCTTACGGATTTACTTAAATATGATGAAAAAAATCCGCAAGGGCTCTATAGAGTTGGTCTTATGTATGCAGCCCAACATGATTTTAAAAATGCCGAGGATGCTTTCAAAAAATCTATCACCTATGATCCAGATTTAATTAAAGCAAAATACAATTTAGCACTTTTATATGAAAATAATAATAGAGATAGAGCTAAGGAACTCTATATAGAGATCCTCGAGCAAGATCCAACCTTTGAAGAAGCTAAAAATTCTCTTGCAGATTTATCATCATCAGATTACTACTAAACATCTTCGGGGATATAAATTACAGTATCACTTAAATAATCTCTCGCATCTTCAGTTGTAGAAACTCTTCCGACTATTCTTTGGTAATCCTGCACGACTGATAAAATATCCTCGACAGACATTTTAATAATCCTTCTTTCACCATTGGATGATTCAATTATTCTTGCCATTTTTATACTTCCTTTGCTTACAAATAAGTTATCGGCAAAATTTTACTTTTCTTTAATCAAATCACACTTATGCTTTAGGAAAAACTTGTCCGCTTTGAATATATATTTCAAACTCTTCTTGAATATTAACACTGCAAGCAGTAATTACATAATCATCAAAGTGAAATTTTTTAGATTTTTGAGCTGGCTTACCAAGCTTATATTCAGCCTCATAGCGAGTCCATTCATTGTAGAATTCTTCTAATGTTGAGCATTTAAAGCCCATTCGCTTAGAAATTTCTTCAAATTCTCGAAGCTTAATCTTCTCAATATCAACTCCACAATCATAATTAGAAAAAGCTAATGCAATAAAATCTTCACTATGACTTATACTGAAAAATTTTTCTCTACTCTTTAAAAAAGGTTTATTGCCATTAAAGACAACTTCTCTATTTTCAATATGATAGAATTCTCTCAAAATCCTATCTACCATTAAATAAGAAAGACAATGCTGATTCCATTTCTTTGGATTAGAAATTTCTTTTTTTTGGAATTCTTTTAACAATTCCATATGAACATTATCAGCATCTACTAACTCTATAACAAAAATATCCATAAAAAAATTATAAAATAAAAATCAAAAATAAACTACAAATCAACTTTACTAACATCAATCAAAGTCATAAAATCAATTTCTAAAGCCTTGGCAATTTTTTCCAAAGTATCAAGAGTTGGTGAAACTTGACCTGTCTCCAACTTCCAAATAGTATTCTTATCAAGCCCTGCCTTATTTGCTAACTCTAATTGTGATAAGTCTCTTTTATTGCGTTCTAATTTTATCTTTTTACCAATTTTAGCTGTTATCATACTTTAATAAACTTTCGTATTATTATAATAAGATATTGACTTACCGCCATCAACTTTATACAATAAGATTATATCTGCATGTAATAAGATAAGAGGTGAACAATGTTAAAAGAAGAATTCGAAAATTTTGAAAAATATATTATTAATTACAAAAACAACTACGCAAAAATTCTTTTTTCAAAAGAACAAAATTTTGATGAAACAATATTAGAATACATTATAAAATATGCTCAAAACGTCGTTGCTAGTCATATACAATTATATTCACTTTATGAAAATCTTAATAATATAGCTAACAATACTGGAAATATATATCACAAAAAAGCAAAATTTTACTCTGAAAAAATGACTAATATAATATTTTACTTAGATAAATCTTTAGAAGCTCTCGAAGAGTGGTGTAAGTTATTCGCAAAAACAAAATGGGACTAACTTATTGTTAAAACAAAACTCCTTAAAAAACGGATGACTTAATAAGTCATCCGTTTTTCTATGATTTATAATCATTTGTAAAAAGGCATTAGCCTTTGCTCGCTCCCGCCATCTTGGTCGCTCGCGTTAATCGGCACAGCTTTTTGCTTCACTGACTTAAAAAAGAGTGGATACGCTTTCGCTTTATCCACTCTATAATTTTAATTTTACTGACTTTTGTCGTTCAGCAAAAAGGCATTAGCCTTTGCTCGCTCCCGCTTTTTCAATAATTTCCTTTTCTACGTTAGCAGGAACTTGTTCATAACGTTGGAATTCCATAGAGAATGTTCCACGACCTTGAGTATTTGATCTCAAGTCAGTTGCATAACCAAACATATTAGCAAGAGGAACAATAGCTCTAACGATTACGTTACCAGTATTTCCTTGAGGTTCTTGACCTTCTACACGACCACGTCTTCTTGAAATATCACCGATAATAGTACCAGTAAATTCATCAGGAATTTCAATTTCAACTTTCATCATAGGCTCAAGAATACAAGGTTGAGCTTTCTTAGCGCCATCTTTGATAGCCATAGAACCAGCGATTTTGAATGCCATTTCAGAAGAGTCAACTTCGTGATATGAACCATCAAATAGTTCAACTTTAACGTCTATCATAGGGAAGCCAGCTAAGATACCACCTTCAAGAGCTTCTTCCATACCTTTTCTTGCAGGTTCGATGTATTCCTTAGGAATAGCACCACCGACAATTTTGTTTTCAAATACAAATCCTGCATTTTCTTCAGCTGGAGCAATTCTAATTTTAACGTGACCGTATTGACCTTTACCACCTGACTGACGAACAAATTTAGAATCTTGTTCTGCAGAACCTCTAATTGTTTCTCTATAAGCAACTTGAGGTTTACCAATATTAGCTTCTACTTTGAATTCTCTTAACATACGGTCAACAATGATATCTAAGTGTAATTCACCCATACCGGAAATGATTGTTTGACCAGTTTCTGTATCAGATTTAACTCTGAAAGATGGATCTTCTTCAGCAAGTTTTTGTAATGCAATACCCATTTTATCTTGGTCAGCTTTTGTTTTTGGTTCAATAGCAACAGAAATAACTGGTTCTGGGAAGCTCATTCTTTCTAAGATAATTGGAGCTTTTTCATCACATAATGTATCACCTGTTGTTGTATCTTTTAAACCAACTGCTGCACAGATATCACCTGCGTATACTTCATTTTCTTCTTGTCTTTGATCAGCATACATTCTTACAAGTCTTGAAATACGTTCTTTCTTACCATTAGTAGCATTTAGAACATATGAACCTGATGTAATTACACCAGAATAAACTCTTAAGAATGTTAAACGACCTACGAATGGATCTGTCATAACCTTGAATGCTAATGCTGAGAATGGTTCATCATCAGAAGAATGTCTTTCAGTTTTTGTTCCATCTTCTAATTCACCTTCAATAGCTTTAACATCTACAGGAGATGGCATATAATCAACTACGTTATTTAATAATAATTGAACACCTTTGTTCTTGAATGCTGTACCACAGCAAACTGGAACGATTTTGTTTTCACAAACTGCTTTTCTTAAAACAGCTTTCAATTCATCTACAGTAATTGAATCAGGATCTTCAAAGAATTTTTCCATTAAAGCATCATCTTCAGAAGCAATAGCTTCAACCATTGCATCATGATATTCTTTTGCTTTTTCTGCTAATTCAGCCGGAATTTCTTCTTCTCTGATATCAGTACCTAAGTCGTTTGTATAGATTTCAGCTTTCATTGTCATTAAATCAATTAGACCAGTGAATTGATCTTCTGCACCAATAGGTAATTGGATAGGAACAGCATTTGCACCTAATCTTGTTTTAATTTGATCAACTACTCTATAGAAATCTGCACCAGTTCTATCCATTTTATTTACGAATACCATTCTTGGTACTTCATATCTATTAGCTTGTCTCCAAACTGTTTCTGATTGTGATTGAACACCACCAACTGCACAGAATACAGCTACAACACCATCTAATACACGTAATGAACGTTCTACTTCAATTGTAAAGTCTACGTGACCAGGGGTATCAATAATATTAATTTGGTGACCTTTCCAAGAAGCAGTTACTGCTGCTGATTGGATTGTAATACCACGTTCTTTTTCTTGTTCCATAAAGTCAGTTACTGCTGCACCATCGTGAGTTTCACCGATTTTGTGAGTTTTACCTGTATAGAACAGGATACGTTCAGTTGTAGTGGTCTTACCTGCATCGATGTGAGCAGCAATACCAATATTTCTGATTTTTTCTAATGGAGTTTTTCTTGCCATTTTCTAATTCCCTTTATATTTTTACTACTACTATTTTTACACTGTTACCAGTTAAGTACATTTTCACATAAACATATTTATTCTACAAGTGGGTGAATCGTAGGTATAATGTATACAAACTTGATTAAATTTATTATGTATTAAAGGAGAAAATTATGTTCAAAAACTTGGTAAAGGAATTAAAAGAATTCATTTTAAAAGGTAATGTTCTTGATATGGCTATTGGTATAATTATTGGAGCTGCTTTCGGGAAAGTTGTAGACTCTTTTGTAAAAGATATAATTATGCCACCAATTGGCCTACTACTTGGTAAAGTAGATTTTTCTAATCTCTACTTACAAATATATCCTCATAATATTCATTATTCAACATTTGAAGCCGCAAAAAACGCAGGTGCAGTGACTATTAACTATGGAATATTTTTTAATAATGTAATCAGTTTTCTAATAGTAGGCTGCTCTGTTTTTCTAATGATAAAATCTATTAATGCACTTAAAAATAAAATGCAAAAAGAAAAACTTGAACAAAATGTAATTTCACAAAAAGAATGCCCATATTGCTTCACTCAAATACCTATAAAAGCAGTTAAATGTCCTAATTGCACATCAGAACTAAAAAAATGAGCCTGAGAATAATTAATTCTCAGGCTCAAAAGAAAATTTTATAAATTATACACTTACTTTCATAGTATTAGCGATAATTTCATTAAAGCTATCAGCTTTTAAGCTTGCTCCCCCAACTAAAGCACCATCAATATCAGATTGAGACATTTGTTCTTCAATTGTTGAAGGTTTTACAGAACCGCCGTAAAGAATTCTAATAGCATCTCCAGCTTTTTCAGAAGATACTTCTTTAACAACGTTTCTAATCATAGCAATTACTCTATTAGCTTCAACGCTGTCGCAAGTCTTTCCTGTACCAATTGCCCAAATTGGTTCATATGCGATTACTGATTTAGCAACTTCTTCTTCGCTTAGACCATTTAAAGCTGCTCTAATTTGAGTTGCAATATGTTCATCAGTAACACCAGCTTCTCTTTGCTCAAGAGTTTCACCGCAGCAGATAATTGGAATCAATCCACCTGCTAAAATAGCTTTAGCTTTTTTATTAATCATTTCATCTGTTTCAGAGAAATATTGTCTTCTTTCGCTGTGACCGATAATTACATAAGAACAACCAGCATCAGCTAACATTTCTACAGAAACTTCACCAGTATAAGCACCTGATTTTTCCCAGTGACAATTTTGTCCAGCAATAGCAATTTTATCTCCACCACATCCGCAATTGCATCTTTCTGTTTCAACAACATTTAAAGATGTGAATACAGGTGCAATAACAATTGTTGGTAATTGTTGAGCTGTAAAATCTTTTGTAAAATTCTTTATTCCTTCAAATAATGCTTTTGCATCAGCTTGAAGTAAATTCATTTTCCAGTTTCCTGCAATAATTGGTTTTCTTGCCATAATTTTTCTCCTTATTTATTACAACTCGATATTAGAATAAACAAGGGGCAAAATCAATAAGGAGGTAAATAAACTCGGTGTAATTAATAACATTAAATAATGCTTTTTTACAGAAGATCTTAAATAAAAAACACTATATTTTGATAGCAAATAGCATAAGAAATACATATTATTAAGTTTTATTAAACCCTTCTAATGTTGTTATTTATGCTTTTTAGATATATTTGATATTTTTTATCAATTTTATAGCAATTTTCTAACATCAAAATACTTTATATAAATATCAGAAATAAACATCGGAAGAATAGAGAAAAAGGAGAGAATATTATGAGCACACCAGAAATCAAAGCATCTACACCATTAAAAAAAGAAGCATATGCACAAATACAAGCTGGAGCTTATAGTCCAACAGCAGGAAAAGCAAAATTAAATGTTGGAGCTTTATTGGGTGGTGAAATTAGCAAAAATGGAACATATGCAAATGCTGAAGTAGGATTAGGCTCTTCTTTTTCAGCCAGTGTTAAAGTAGGACACGAATTTAATATCGGTAAAAATATGGGACTTGAATTGTCTGCTAATGGAGAATATTTAAGAAATAATTTTGAAAGTACATTCAAAAGTCACATGGAGATAAATTCTCCAAATTGGCAAGAACAGGCAGGTCTAAAAACGACTTGGCATGACGGATATAAAAAAGCTGGAGCAGGCTTAAGTTTAAACTTTAATGGTGAAAAAGGTAATATTAAAATTGGAGTTGAAGGTGGATACAGCACAAACAATACGCCCCAAATAACACATCAATATGATGCTCAAAAAACTCAAAATGCAACTATACAGACTCCCGCACAGGATGTGAATATAACTTCAGTTCAAAATAAAACTGTAAAAATGAGTTATAACGGACATCAAGCAGGAGCTTATATCACACCGACAATTTCTGCAGAATTAAATTTAGGTAAAAGTGGCCACTGGTCAGCAGTAATGGATGCAGACAGATTCCAAGGAAACGCAGGTATTAGATACACTTTCTAAAGTGTAACAGAATTCATTTAGTATCGATAAAAAGGTGTTTTAAAAAATTTTCAAAGCACCTTTTTAAATTTTTGTTTTATACAGAAACGCTCGAAGTAATACCTTCCATAATATTATAAAAATCTTCTTTAGGTAGAGTAGACATTGTTTTCATCGCATAAGATAAAATACTCACCTTATCATACCATCTTCTTGAATTTGAGATTTTATAAAGCCCAAGCACTCTATCAATACCAAGACTTACCTCTTGATCTTCATCATCATCCTCTAAGTGCATCTCTTTTATTTGACGAACAACATTTGTTAAATCTCTTGATAAAGCTCTCCTTTGCTCTTCATTCATATCTTTTAGCAAAGATAATGCTTTTTTAGTATTTTCATTAGAATCGTACCAACGTCTGTTCATATCCTTAAACCTTCTCCCAATAAAGATATTATATTCTCTAAAAATATTTTTGTAATCGTTTGGATGGAGTAATTAACTTATTGCCCCTAATTTCTTACAAGCCTCAAGAGCACAATTTTGTTCAGCTTCTTTTTTTGATTTGCCAATAGCAGTAGAAATAATTTCACCATTCCACTCAACTTCAACAACAAATTCAGGCTTATGTGCAGGACCTTTTATCTCTACAGTTCTATATATAGGAAGTGTTTTATTTACCCCCTGAGTATATTGCTGTAAAATATCTTTTGCATTGTACTTTTCAAAATGCTTATCAATATCTTCCGCATATTGCATCAAATATTCACCAAGAAAACTCTCTATTTCGTTATATTTCCCACTCAAATAATAAGCACCCAAAAGAGCCTCTAACGTACAAGCAATATTTGATTCTCTTTTTCTCCCACCCTGTTTTTCTTCTGCATGACCTAAAATCATATCTTTATCTACACCAATCAAGACAGCGATTTTAGCTAAAATAGCGTCAGAGACCAATATCGAACGAATTTTAGATAATTCACCCTCTGGTGAATCAGGATACTTTTCATACAAAAGTTTTGAAGTAAAAAGCTTTAATACCGAATCCCCAAGGAATTCGAGACGTTCATAATTTTCAAGATTATTCAAATTATTTTCTTTGGTATAAGAAGGGTGAGTAAGTGCAATTTTTACAAGATTATTTTTTTCACCAAAAATCTTTTCAATCACTACATTATGCCCCTAAATAAATCCATAAAATTATTTACAACAAAGAAATATAAATAATAATGAACTATAGGTATTGTTAAAATATAGCTATCAGTTCTATCTAAAAAACCACCGTGTCCCGGAAGAATGTTACTTGAATCTTTAACACCTGCATCACGCTTAATCATTGATTCACATAAATCACCAATTTGGGCAAAACCGGCTATTAAAATACTCAAAATTATACAATGATACCAAGGGATTTGTATTGCAAGACCAAAAGCAATACAAAATATCATGCACATAACAGTTCCACCAATTGAACCTTCAATAGTTTTATTAGGACTAATCACAGGAGCAATTTTATGTTTTCCAAATTTACATCCTGTGTAATAACAAAATGTGTCAGTTACAATTACACAGAAAAATAATAATAAAGCATATCCTATACCCTCTGTTGACACATTTTGCTTAATAAAACCTTGATAGACAGGCTGACTGCCTAAATCTCTTAAAAATAAAAGATGTAATGGAAACCAGCCACAATATACAAAACCTAAAATTGTAGTTGCAACATTTGCAATATAAGGCTGTTTACCTTTAAATAAAACTGACAAAAATGCCATTATTGAACACATTGAAAAAGCTAGAGCAACTAAATCAAATCTGTTAAAATATGCTAAAGCTGCAAAAATCAAACTCGATATGATTATAATTCGATAGCTCGGTAAAAAACCCTTGTGTTTTAATACTTCAGTGTATTCTCTTGATGCTAAAATTACAATTGCTAGCACCAAAGCCATCAAGTACAGACCTCCTTGAATTATTGCAAACAGTGCAGTAAATCCAATTACAAGGCCTGTAAACATTCTTGTCAAACTTTTACTTAAAGCCATTATACAGTCATTACCTCTTTTTCTTTTTCAACAACTAAAGAATCAATAATTCCAACATATTTATCAGTAAGTTTTTGAATTTTATCTTGATTATCTTTAACTGCATCCTCTGGCATATTTTCTTCTTTTTCAATTTTTTTCAAAGAATCTACCATATCTCTTCTAACATTTCTTACTGCAACTTTTGCATCTTCGCCAAATCTTTTAACATCTTTTGCAGTTTCTTTTCTTCTTTCCTCTGTTAAAGGTGGGAAGTTTAATCTGATGCAAGTTCCGTCATTGTTAGGTGCAACACCTAGTTCAGCTTTTATAATAGCTTTTTCTACATCTTTCATAATACTTTTATCAAAAGGAGTAATTACTAATGTAGTTCCTTCACTAACACTTACTTGAGCCATTTGTCTTATTGGAGTAGGAGCACCATAATAATCTACTACAACTTTATCTAAAACATTTGGATTAGCTCTTCCTGTTCTTACTGATGCAAATTCACGTTTCATTTGCGAAATTGCTTTTTCCATTTTTTCTTCTCCGAATAAATACATTTCTTCAAGAGCTTCTGACATAATTTTCTCCTTTTATATATTAAAATCTACTAACTTACATAAGTTCCGACAGCTTCGCCATCCATGATTTTTACAAGACTTCCTTTAGCTTTAAAATCAAATACTATAATAGGAATCTTATTTTGCTTACATAATGCACAAGCTGACGTATCCATAACTTTTAATTCATGCTTGATAATATCATCGTAAGTCATACTATCAATTTTCTTAGCATCAGGATTAACATTTGGGTCATCATTATAAATTCCATCTACACCATTTTTAGCCATTAACATAACTTCAGCATCAATTTCAGAAGCACGTAGAGCTGATGCAGTATCTGTTGTAAAGAATGGATTACCAGTTCCTGCTGCAAAAATAACAACACGACCTTTTTCCAGATGTCTTATTGCACGATGTCTTACATAAGGCTCTGCAATCTGATTCATAGCAATTGCTGTTTGTACTCTACAATCCAAATTAATCTTTTTTAAAGCACATTGCAAAGCAACAGCATTCATAACTGTTGCAAGCATTCCTACATAATCACCAGAAGCTTGATCCATACCAAGCTTTGCACTATTTTTCATACCACGGAAAATATTTCCGCCGCCAACTACCACTGCGACTTCTACACCGCGATCTACAATAGATTTAATCTCATTAGCAATCATTTCCACAGGCTCATAATCAATACCAAACTGCTGATTACCAAGCAATGCTTCGCCGCTAATCTTTAATAACACACGTTTATATTTATTAGACATTAGGTACCTCTCATTAAACTATATTCAATCTTATTAAAAAAGCCTTTTTTTGTAAAGTGCAGATTTAAATATAGACTTCCGTCTTAAAATTGTTATAATTATATTACTATGGATGGATTTAGTATTGGAAAAATTTTAGCAGGGCTACGAAACCCTGAAATATACCTAAAGAAACTAAAACAGCAAGAAAATATTATTAATAATATGGGAAATAATTCATTTAATAACAACCTTGCAACCCCAAAGCCACCATTACTTTCTAATTTACAACCTAGTCTTGGTATTATGCAACAAATCCACATGAACCAAATTGCAGCCATGGACAGATCAATATACATAAAAAATTTATTAGGACTGCCTCAAACACTTGGAGAAATATTGCTACAAATTCAAGATAAAAACCGTCCAATAAATACAAATACTTTATTATTAAATGACTTAAACCAAGATCTTTTAAAAAACCAAAAAATGATATCCCAATTATTTGATGATACAACCGATCTGGTACAGAATGTCAGCCAAACGATTCAACAAGTACAAACTAACAATGTTCAAAAAGATGCAGTTTTATTATTCTTTAGTGGAATGATTCATTTGCCCGCTTTTTCAGAACTTGTATTAAAAAATAGCAAACAAGCAGTTGCAAATCTTATTATTGCAATGGCTTCAGCTTCAAAAAGTGGAATGACCAATGAACAGATTACTGAGACACTAAGTATCATAAATTCTTGTGTTGCTATGGCTGAATCAAATAACCCTACTCAAACCCTTAAAAGTCTGATGCTTCTATATCTTCCTTGGCTGCCTTTAAATGAGGGCGTAGGATTTGACTTAGAAATTGACACACAAAGTGGAGAAAACGAATCAAATGATTCAAAACTTACAGTCCTAATACAAACCAAACATTTTGGAAATGTAAAGGGGGTATTTACACTAACAACATCCAATTCTGTTGATATCTATATTATTTGTTCAGAAGATTTTCCTAAAAAAACTCTTGAAAAAAGTCTTAAAGAAGAAAGCTCATCACATGCAATGAATACAAATATTGATATTGAATCAATAGAACCTAAGAAAAAAGAGCTCCAAGAAACTCAAGAAGCAAAAGTAAACCTATCTGCAACAAACGAAATGAACCCATATCTTCTACTTATGGCACATGCGTTCATCAGAAATACTATCTTTATCGATTCAAATGCTGTATTAGAAGAAACTAGCTCTTCGTAGGGATTCTTTTGGCTAGTTGTGTAGACAAAATCAATGCTTTTTCTGCAAAAATTAATGGTAAATGCTTAATATCACCTTGTATAGATACTAAAGCTCTATTATAAGCAAGTCTCTCGCTAACTCCTGACACAATTAAACCTTCTAAAGTCTTTACAAACCTATCATATAAATAATCTATGGTTAAAGACTTCACCATCGCCTCATTTTTTACAGGAACAATTGCCCAGTTTATCCTTCCACCTGCTGCTAAAAAATCATTCACTTTTTCTGCAATTATATTCAAATTATTCGGATTGTTATATGCATCAAAAGATATTATATCAACACCAGCTTCTATAGGGATTTGCCAATCACATTTCTCAAAACTTTGAACTGCTACAACAGCTCCAAGTTCTTTTATTTTACGAATCACCTTAGAAAACATATTTAATACGATATCTCTAGTTAAATCTTCGTTCTCTCTCTTAATATCACCATATTGATAATATGAAGGCTCCTCTAAAACGATAACAGGTTTAGTTTCTGGAGCTACTTCGCGGATTTTATTTATTGCCCAAGCTGCTTTTAAAGTAATTGTCTGAATTACAAACTTTCTATAACACTTATCTAACAGAACCTGTGGTCCATCCTTCTTAGTCAAAGCTATAGCGACAGAAAATGGTCCTAATAAATTCAAAACAGTATCTTTAGGCTGTATACGCTTTAATATTTGTAAATATTTTGGAAAAAATACAGAATTAATTGCATAAAGCTCTATATTTTCAACACTCATATTATTATATGCAGCATCTAAACGTAAAAGAGCTTGCTTAAAAATTTTTTCTTCCGTTTCCAAAACAGCTTTTCTATCCTTAACACGAACACCTTGAACATTACTTAATGTTCGAAAAAGAATATTTTCATCTGCAGAAATGACTGGTAACATTGCCAAATATGGAACATTCTCAAATAATTTTACCATCATTTTTGTAGCAGCTTCATTTGTTTCATATGGCAAAGCACCATTTGGAAGACACTTAAAAGATATTTTTACCATTTACTCACTCTCTTACAAATCTATAAAAAAAACGTGCGGCGAAATAAATCAGCCGACACGTTTTTTCTCAAATTTTAACTACGCTTCAGCTTCTTCAGTTTCTTCTACTGATTCTTTTACAACTTCAGATGCTGTAACAACAACTTTTAATTCAGTTTTAACTTTAGAAGTTAATTTAATTAACATTGTAAACTCACCAATTCTGTTAATTGGCGCATTTAAAGAAACTGTCTTTCTATCTACTTCGATATTAGCTTTTTCTTTTAATTCTTCGCATAATTTCTTAGTAGTGATAGTACCAAATAATTTACCGCTTTCACCAGCTTTAGCTGACAATTCAATTGAACCTAATTTTTCAATTAATTCAGCTTTCGCTAAAGCTTCTTGGTGTAATTTTTCTTGTTTAGCTTTAATTCTTGCAATATTTTGTTCTCTATTTTTTAAAGCACCTTCAGTTGCAATTTCAGCATAATTCTTAGGAATTAAGAAGTTTCTTGCATAACCGTCTTTTACATTAACTAAATCACCGGCTTCACCAATATTTTGAACTTCTTTTTTAAGTATTACTTGCATTTCTTTTTCTCCTTTTAACTATTATTGGGCTAGCATAGTTTTTATAATATACGAAAAATTATAAAATGTCGAGTACCATGGATTTTGAGCTTAAAATAATTTAACAGTGAACGGTAAAAGAGGAGAAGTCTATAAGTTTAGGAGTTTAGAAGAAGTTAATAATAAAATTCTACTCACTACTCACTAGTCACTAGTCACTAGTCTCATGAAAATTTAAAAAGAAGCCAAATCATGCTTTTCTCCTACTAATAGATGATATTTACTTAAAAAACTAAAGAAAATATAAAATACTACCGTTAATAGAGTATATGGAAAACCCCAACGGTTTTTCATACCTCCTCCCCAAGTCTGGTAGCCGTTCCTCTAAGAAACGGCTTTTTTTTATGCTAACGCTTCTATTTTTCTAGTAATGCTTGTTACTGCAGCTCCCCAACCAGAATTCAATCCATTTTTATCTCGAGGGTCACCAACCGGACAATATTTCTTTCCTACTTGGCTTATAGTAACGATACCTTTATCTAAATACCCTGATTTCAAAAATCTTGCCATGTCCATTATACATGCATCTACGCTATCATAAGACTTAAATCCCATACCAGCACTGACGCCACCGACATTATTTTTTGTCCTTGCGAGGTTACTAGTACCATAAGCACTCTCATTTATACATATTGCAGCCAAAATTGCGGCATTAATACCATATTTATTCTGTGCATCAATGAATACTTGTCCTTTATTCTTTAATACACCATTCTTTTTATTCAAAAGTTGATTTAATTGTTCAGCAGACCCCTGAAATCTATCTGAAAGTTTTTCATTTTTTAAACCACTCATACTAGCATTTGCCGGATTAGAGGCCCCTGGTACTACAGACGAGCTCTCAGCTTGTGCATTCGGCTTATTATCTTCTGACTTTTTAACACTTTCTTTTTCAATAGAAGCAGGCGAGCTTTTCTTGTCCACGCTATCTTGTTCTTCTATCTTTTCATTCGACTCAATTTCCTCTTTCTTTGGTATTGAGCGCTCAAAACTATCAACCCACGGATGATTATTACTCTTCATCTGATTATTTTGCACATTCCAAATATCTGTTGGAAAAATCGATGTAGTATCAATGCTTGGCATACTAAGAGCTGGAAACGGATTTACAGGCATAGTAGGAAACATTGGTGGATAGTTCATACTACTTGGATACTGGAAAATATTAGATACAAAAGGATTAGACCAACAACAGAAAGAAAAAGGAGTATACCCAAATCCACACGCAAACGGATTAGAATTGAACATTCCGTTTAAAAAACCATATGAAAAATTATTCCAAAAATTGCTTATTCCCATAAATATCCTTGAGTATCCCTTTATATATATAAAGTATTCTCTAGTATAATAATTGCTTTTTTTGTTAATAAAATTTACATTTGTGTTATAATAAAAAAGAAAATTAAAGGGAGAAGGCTAAATACAATAATCAAAGTATCCCGATAAGTCTGAGAGTTTTAAAAAGGAGAATTATGAATAAAAATCAATCTATCGGCATGTACGTAATCTTAGGCATTATGGTATTAGCATTTATTTCAATGCTATTTACAGGCCCAACATCAAGTACACAAGAACTTTCATACACTAACTTTATTCAAAAAGTTGAAAATAAAGAAATAAAAAGTGTTGATATGGGAAAGGATATGTTAATCGCTTTACCTATAAAACAACCTGAAGCAGAGAAAAAAAGCACTGCAAATAATTTAATTTATGGAGATGTTAGACCTCCAAAATTACAATATAAAGTAATTCTTCCTGAAAATTCAGATGTCTTACAAAAACTCGAAGCTAATAATGTTGAAATAAGTGCTAAAAAAGCAAGTGAATCTAATTCAGCATTTGGAGTTGGTTCTTCTTTAATTACAATATTACTGGTACTTGGATTTATTATGCTAATAATAAAGTCGATCCAAGCTGGCGGCGCTCAAGCAATGTCATTTGGGAAAAGCAGAGCTAAAATGCTTATGGATAGCAAGGTAAAAACTACTTTCGCAGATGTTGCTGGTATTGATGAAGAAAGAAAAGAATTAGAAGAGATTGTTGATTTCTTAAAACACTCAGATAAATACGTTAAATTAGGTGCAAAAATTCCTAAAGGAGTTCTTTTGGTAGGCTCACCTGGAACAGGTAAAACACTTATGGCAAAAGCTGTTGCTGGCGAAGCTGGAGTTCCGTTTTTCTCAATAAGCGGATCTGATTTCGTAGAAATGTTTGTTGGTGTTGGTGCTTCAAGAGTTAGAGACTTATTTGAGCAAGCAAAAAAACATCAGCCTTGTATTGTATTTATTGATGAAATAGATGCAGTTGGTCGTCAAAGAGGAGCAGGCTTAGGCGGCGGACATGACGAAAGAGAACAAACATTAAACCAATTACTTGTTGAAATGGATGGTTTTGATGAAAACACTAATATTATAATCCTTGCAGCAACTAACAGACCTGATATCTTAGATAATGCACTATTACGTCCAGGAAGATTCGATAGACAAATAGTTATAAATAAGCCTGACGTATTAGGTCGTGAACAAATTTTAAATGTTCATGCAAAAAATAAACCTCTTAGCAAAGAAGTTGATTTAAAAACTCTTGCAAAACGTACTCCAGGATTTACAGGTGCTGATTTACAGAATTTGCTTAATGAAGCAGCACTACTAGCAGCAAGACATGATAAATCAGAAATCGAAATGCCAGACTTAGAAGAAGCTATAGACAAAGTTATGGCAGGCCCAGAAAAGAAAAGTAGAATTATTTCTGATGAAGAAAAAGAAAATACTGCATATCACGAAGTAGGTCATGCACTACTAGCTAAATTATTGAAAGATTGTGATCCACTACATAAAGTATCAATAATCCCAAGAGGAATGGCTTTAGGTATAACATTGACTCTACCTGAAAAAGACCATCTTACAATGCGTAAAAATCAACTTCTAGATAGAATTACAATGATTCTAGGGGGAAGAGTTGCAGAAGAATTAATTTATGGCAAAGATAATGTCACTACTGGTGCTTCAAATGACCTAGAAAAAGTATCAGCTCTTGCTCGTAGCATGGTAACAACTTATGGTATGAGTGAAAAAATGGGAAATCTTGCTTATGGCAAAAACCAAGAACACGTATTTATGGGAAGAAATTTTGGAAACACTAGGGATTTCTCAGAAGAAATTGCTGCTGATATCGACAAAGAAGTTAAGAAAATTGTTGATGCTCAGTATGATTATGCTAAAAAACTCTTAAGTGATAATAGAGATATGCTTGAATATATTTCTAAAAATCTTCTTGAAAAAGAAACTCTTGATGAAAAAGAGTTTGAAGAATTAATGAGAGATGTAAGAATTCAAAGAGGAGAAATCCAAGCAGTAGAAGCAGATAACAGTCAAGAAAACAACAGTGGAGAAGAAAATAATGGATAGAGATGCTTTGATTTTTAGCGAATATAAAACCTATTGTGAACAAAAAGAAAAATTTATTGATAGAAACTTTAATACCAATAAATTTTACATGACAGCTATTGTTGTTTTAATTTTCGCAATGATTTATACCGGAAATGTTGTATTTCTAAATAAGATAACTGCAACATTAGTATTTGCATTTTTAGGTATTTCAATGAGCGCTCTATGGTGGATGAATGTTGATTCATATAATACATTAATAAAAATCAAATACTCTAATGTTATTGAAAAAATCGAAGAAAAATTTCCTGTAAAACCATTTACAGATGAATATGAAGGAATACAAGAATTTCGTAGCAACAAAGTGTTTATGTTCTCTGATATACAAAAAATAATAGCAGCAGTCTCTGCATTATTTTTCTTTGCAGTATGCGTAAGCGAAATTACTCCTATTGCTATTTCAATTTTCGATAAAGCTGTAGATTTAATCATTAGAATCAAAAATATTTTTTAGGAGAATTTGATGAAATCAAAGGGTCTGAATTCAAGAGAAAGCTGGAATTGGATAATTGTATCATTAATCGTATTTGTAGTGTTAATGATTTTAGTAATGTATTTACCTAATATGTCAGAAGTGGATGGAAATATACTACATTCAATAAGACTTGCACTATCTCCATATCCTAGTTATATTCCTAATGTAATTTCAGAATTCGGAAGAGCTCAGCATATGCTTTGGCCGCAAATTGCAGCCGGCAGTGTTTTGATTTCTCATAAAAAATATATCAAATGTTTTTTATTAGTATTTTTCACTCAAGCAACTTTTATCGTTACTGATTTTATAAAAGATTTTGTATGCAGAACAAGACCTTGCGGGGATGCTTATCCAGGATTCAGCTTTCCATCAGGGCATTCATCAACTACAATGTGTTTTTATGGGATTTTGATTTATCTCGTTCTACATTATGTTAAATCAGAATTTTGGAGATACTTCCTTGTTGGACTATTTGGATTATTTATTCTATTAGTGGGTATTTCAAGACTTTGGCTTGGAGTACACTACTTAAGTGATGTGATTGCTGGAATGTTTTTAGGATTTTTTATGGTAAATTTATTTATCCTGACATCAAATGCTCTAAGCAAATAAAAAACTTATTTCGATACAACTTTTAGGATATATCTGACACAATCTTTAGAATTGTGAGAGGTTTTGGCTATTTTATAACACTCATCTGTCACTTTTTTATAAGCCTCTTCATCCTCTAAGTAACTTTCGATTTTAAAAATTAAATCCGAAAAATCCTCATAAAAAGGCATATGCCCTTCAAATAAATCAAGTTCTTCACGATAATCACTAATCATAAGTTTTTTACATGCAACAGTTTGGAATGTTCTGTAATTTAGTGAAGAAATCCCTTGAGAATTCATATTAAAAACTATTTTCGTATCATTAATAGCTTTTGCCATATCTTTTTCATTGTCGATAAATCCCCTATAGCATAAATCAATTAGTTCAGGATATTTTGCACGTCTTCTTGCATCTTGATAGTGTCTATCTATAGCATGCCAGGCTATTTTTAAATTTGGGAGCTTTGTAATCAGCTCTTCAAAAAAACTAAGTCTATAATCAGTATCTAATCTGCCTGCAAACATCAAATCAAACTCAGGCTCAATTTGAGATTCTTTATAAATTTCGAAGTCGACAAAATGCGGCAAGTAATGCAAATTTTTGAAGGTCTCATAGCTAGTAAGAACTCTATCCCAATAAAATGTATAATTATCATTATTTTCTAGGTATGGAAGATATTTTTCCCACTCCTCACCAGAGGTGCGTGAGCGAATATCATCTGAAAAATAATTAATAGAAGGTATTTTTAAATTATTATCTATTTTAATCTTAAGCCCAGAAAAATCATAGCCTAGAATATAATCATAATTAGAATTAATTATTTCATTTAAATTTTTATCGAATAATTCATCATAGACTATTACATCACAATTGTTCTGCTTAAACCCATTAATAATGCTATTAGTTGTAAGTCTTCCACCAATACTTACCGGCAAAATTGCTAAAATCTTTTTCTTACTTTCGCTCATCTTAGCACCATTCTAGCATTTTTAATTAAGCTTTACAAGAAGAGGGAGTTTTTGTATACTAGAATGGTGAATTTTGTAGAACAAAGTAAAATAAGAATACAGTATTAAAAGTCTTTTTGTTTACTTCTTCTACAGAAACAACCAAAAGACAAGAGTCTTGTAGTAGAAAAGTAAGATAAAATACTAAAAGTCTTTTTGCTTACTTTTTCTACAGAAACAACCAAAAGACAAGAGTCTTGTAGTAGAAAAGTAAGATAAAAATATTAAAAGTCTTTTTGCTTACTTTTTCTACAGAAAAAGTAAGCGTCTGTAGCTCAGTAGGATAGAGCGGAGGTTTCCTAAACCTTGTCTGCCGTGGGTTCGACTCCCTCCAGGCGCATTTTTTCATTTAGAATATATAATTATCTTGGAGTCGAACCGCATTTTTGCTATGCAAAAACGGGGTTCTTACCTCTCACAAAACTTGACATTTAGTCAACTTTTGCTCGGCAGAGTCTCCAGGCGCATTTTTTATTTACACTTTACAAAAACTTGAATCCTCACCTATAATAAAAAGAAAAGATAGGGAGAATAATTTTATGGATATAAATGAACTACTCGAGCTTGGTATAAAGAAAAATATTATAACATCTTCTCAAAGAGATGAATTAATAAACTTGATTGATTCAAAAGATTCTGAATCAACACCTGCCCCTCTAGTAGTTAGAATTATGTACTATATTGGTGGTTTTATTATGTTGTGTGCAATGATTTATCTTATGTCACATACAATCCAACATAGTTCATACTTTGTAATACTTATTTTAGGAACAGTATATGCAGGATTATTTCTTTCACTCGGAGAATTCTTATGGAAAAGAAATGAGAAATTTCCAGCAGGAATTCTATATTTTCTTTTTATAACATCTATTGCGTTTATAATTACGGATATAGAAAAAATGACTGGATTTTTCCCTCATTTTTCGGATTTTGATAGACTAGAAAATTTTAGTGAATTATGCCGTATGCCGATATTTGTTGTTTCTATATTTACAATAATATCAAATACAATCTTACAAAAATTTAGAAATTCTTCTATTTTAGCAATTCCTACTATTACATCCTCCTATTCTATATTTATAATTTGTTTAAATTATTTAATCGGAAATAAAAATTGGGGAATAGAAATTTCTACTTGGACAGGTTTAATTTTCGCAGTAGCATTAATAATAATTGCATTCATAAAAGACCGACTTGCAAAAGCGGATTACTCTAAATGGATGTACTTCTTTGGGGCAATCGGATTATATCAAACATTAATTTTTGTTTTTAATGATTTTTTTAATAGTGAAGTTGCTTTGGGAACTGTACAAATACAAGTATTTATTTTGAGTACCATATATTTTATTTTTGGAACAATTATCCAAAGAAAACCATTCACGATTATAGGAATTTTAGGAATTATTGAATATATAATGTACCTTGAATTCCATTACATAAAAAATAATACAACACTACTTACAAGCACTATACTAATTACAGGCTTATTAATTTTATATGCAGGAGTATTGTATAACAAAAATTCTGACAAAATTATTACTTTGATTGAAAAATTATTACCTGAAAAAACAAGAAAATATTTACCTTCTAATAGATAAAATATCTTGAATGGCAGATTTATTCATCTAACAAGGAAAAGTAATCTCATTTACAAAACCTAAGACATAATATATAATCTTTAAAAGGATAGATGAGCGTCTTATGTTTAGTTTAAACAATATCTTTTATTCATCATCTTTTTTAAAATAAAAATTAAGGAAGGGAACAGCATGAAAAAAAACTTATTATTAATTTTTACGTTTATGTTATCACTACCAGTTATCGCAAGTGGAGCGGATTTTAGTTTTGAAAGAAATCAAGTATATAGAACATTACAAGAAACATTATTAATGAAAGAAGCTATAGGAGATCAATGTCAATCATTTACTTCACAAGAACTTGCAAAGTATTTTGCTAAATCATTACCTATTACGGCACAAAACGGAGACAAATTAAACTTGAAAGACGGTTCAATGTGGACTTTTAGCACTGATTCTCGTTGTACCAATAGTAATGCTTGTAAAATTACAATCGATGTTAATAACTCTGCTGGACCTAATACCATTGGAAAAGATAAATTAGTTATTCCTATACACAAAAAATCTAATGGATTCTTAACAATTTCTAATAAATAATATAAGTTTTTAAGAAATAAAATAATATCTCGTACTTATAACAACTAAACCCTTATTTCAAAGGGTTTAGTTGTAGTTTATATTATAGTCACACCTTATATAGCTTAATCTATAGTTCTTTACAAC
This sequence comes from Candidatus Gastranaerophilales bacterium, assembly GCA_944325535.1. Lineage (GTDB taxonomy): Bacteria > Cyanobacteriota > Vampirovibrionia > Gastranaerophilales > Gastranaerophilaceae > CAG-196. The sequence goes on along the minus strand of CALVAL010000001.1, from coordinate 4,937 downwards.
AATTATTACTCATCTAATAAAGAAAAGTCATCTCCGAGCTTTTCTTCTAAAATCTTAATAAGTTCGGAACATTTCACCCCTAATGCTTCCGAAAGCTTCCATAAGGTTACAAATTTTATATTATTATTCCCATTTTCTATATTACTCAAAGAACCTTTGCTTATTCCAAAAGAAATGGCTAAGCGATCCAAAGAAATTTTAGAATCATCCTTTCTCAATTCCTTTATTATTATCCCCAATTGCTTAGCTAACTCTAATGTCTTTTCATTATTCTCTTGCATAAACAACCTTATTGCAAATTTTAATCATTCATCTAATAAAGAAAAGTCATCTCCAAGCTTTTCTTCCAAAATCTTAATAAGTTCGGAACATTTCACCCCTAATGCTTCCGAAAGCAACCATAATGTAATCAACTGACAATTATTGTTACCTCGTTCTAGCTTACTTAATGTTCCCTTGTTTAATTCATACTCATTTGCTAAACGATTTATGGTTAACCCGCTATGTGTGGAGCGAATTTCTTTTAGAATTTCCCCCAAAGTAGATGCGAACAACTGTGATTTTTCATGATTTACTTGCATTTATTCATGATAAATGATAGATTAATATTGAGCGTTTCCTATAGGACACATTAATATAGTGGGACTTTTTTATGAATAGACTAACTAGATACATCGAAAATGAATTCATCAGAAACAGTTGGTTTTTTGCTCAAGCAGAAAGCAGCATGATGGCTTCTATTGATTTTATTGACTATGTTTTAAAAGATAGAAATATTATCAATTTATCCGCAGAGGAAGAAAAATATATAGATTCAATCAAAAAATCTTACCAAAACTTAAAAAAACTAACATCTGAGATAAAAGAAGAAATTCAAAAATATAAAGAAGCTTATTGTGAATTATTTAGTGATGAATAGAAATAAAATCTAAATCTATTTGTATCTAAAAATTTCCTATTTACTACAAAATATTTTTTACATAATTGATAATTATAACAAAGATTGTTATAATAGTAGCAAAGATTGTTACCAATGAGGCATTATATGAACATATCATTAACACCAACATTAGAGAAATTTGTACAGGATAAAGTCGCTTCCGGGCTATATAATTCCGTAAGTGAAGTAATTCGAGAAGCTTTAAGAATGATGGCTTCTAAAGATAAAATATCTCAAGAAAGAATTATACAATTAAATAAAGAAATTGAAGAAGGCTGGAATGATACCGTGATTTTAGATGGTGATTCAGCTATGGAAAATTTAATAAAAAAATATGAATAATTTAGAACTTGAAATTACAAGTAAAGCATACAATGACATTGAAATAATTTCGGATTTTATTGCCAAAGATAATAAAACTGCTGCAATAAAATTGGTAAAATTATTCAACAAAACATTCAAAACTCTATGCAAACACCCATATCTTGGAAAATCAAGAGAAGATTTTACCTACTTAGATGTTAAATTTTATGTTGTGAATAAGAATTATTTAGTTGTATATAGAATAATTAATAATAAAGCTTTAAGAATATTAAGAGTTCTGACAACTTATCAAGATATTTGTTCTATATTGTAATAGCTTATTGTGAATTATTTAGTGACGCATAAAAATAAATCTTAAAAAATCTATTTGTATATAAAAAGCCTTTATGATATGCTCGATATATAATTTAGTGTGTATAAGGAGTATATTATGAGAATTCAAAGAGTTGATAATGTTAATTTTTCAAAAAAACCTAGCAAAGCTGAAATGCAGGTTTATTCGAAATCAGTTGAAAAGGGACTTAATCTTTTAGGCAAACAAGTCGATATTATTTTACATAACTCATCAGCTCCAGCTGTTAAAGCTGAAAATGTCGGAATTGGCTCATTATTTTCTACAACTACTGTGAAAAAGCTATTCCCATTTTTAAAAACTCATATTATAAAAGGTATCCAACAAGAACCTAACGGACTTAGAAAATTTGGAGATAATTCACCTTATGCACCAGAAGCTAGTAGCAAAAATATTTTCATGATTCCTTTAGAAAAATTGACTTCTAAAGAATATAATGGGATTTTATCTAAAGAAACTTTCCAATCTATCGTAGAAAATAATCCTAATCCAGAAAATGTTGATTACAAATATGTTAGAACATCTTTCAACAAAGCTCTTACTGAAGCTTATGAAAATTATAAAAAAGGTGATACAAGCGAATTAGAAAACTTCAAAAAAGAATTTTCTTCCAAATATGAACCTGCCGCAATTTTCAGAGTATTAAGCGAAGAAAACCAAAACAAAGATTGGTCTAAGTGGAAAGGTATAGATAAAAATTTATACGCTCCTAAAAATGATAAACAAGCAAAACAAGCTCAAACTAGAATTGAGCAAATAAAAAATGAGAATGCCGATAAAATAGATTTTTATTATTTTCAACAAATGATTTTAGAAAAAGAAAATAAAAAATCTAATGCAGTAAGTAAAGAATATGGAATCAAAATTATTGGAGACTCCCCTGTTGCTCAACCAGCAGTTGATGAGTGGGTAAATCAAAATCTGTTTTTAGAAAATGCAGCTATAGGATGTCCTCCTGACTATTTTTCTGAAACAGGGCAAAGATGGGGCTTCAAATACTTCAAACCTGAAGAAATTTTTAACCAAGATGGATCATTAGGTAAAGCAGGTGAATTCTTAAAGAAAAAATACGAAGATTACTTTGCAAGCTGTCCAGGAGGTGTTAGAGTTGACCACATAATCGGCTTAATCGATCCGTTCATTTATTCAACTAATTCAAAAGAAATGCTTCCATCAAATTCTGGTAGAATTTATTCAATTTTTTCTGGAAAATACCAAAAGCATACAGATGAAGAATTTGCATCAATTCTAACTAAAATCATTATTCCAGCAGCTGAAAAATACGGTCTGGATAAATCTTCAATCATTTGCGAAGATTTAGGAGATGTTACTCCTCCAGTTGCAAATGTTATGAAGAATCTTAATCTAACAGGTATTGCAGTAACACAATTTGACCATAGAGGTGCTACTGCTCCTGAAAATAAAGTAATTATGCTAGGTTCACATGATAACCAATCATTCCTTGAATTTGTAGAAGATTTATTCAAAAATCCTAAAGATAAAAGATTTTTAGATAAAACTAAGTTGCTTGCAAAAGATACAATAGCAAAAAATGCAACTAAAGCAGAAGAAAAACAGTATTTAGACGAAATAAGATCTGACAAAAAGAAATTTATTTCAGCAAGTTTTGCAGAACTATTCACAAGTCCGGCAAAAAGAGTTCAAATATTCTTTGCAGACTTTTTTGGCCTTGGCAAAACATACAACCGTCCTGGAACAACTGAAGGGAATTGGGCGCTAAGACTTGGTGAAGATTTTGAAAATGATTATTATAAAGCAGTTGCCGAAGGTAAAGCTCCAAACCTAGCAGATACTATTGCAAGAGCACTTCGTCAAAGAGGCTTAGACAAAACAAATGAAGCCTTAATGAAAGACTTAGATAATTCTGCTAAAATTCTAAGTGAAAAAGTTTAATAATTAGTGAATAGTGACTAGTGATTAGTGAATAGATTATTAACTAATCATCTCAACTTATAAACTTATCAGCATTTAAACTCAGCTTCAAAGACGTATTCAGCAGGACCAGTAAGGAACACATCCCTATAAGGGTTTACCTTATCACCTGTCCAGTCAATATGGACTTTGCCACCTAGTAATTTAACATCTACGGAATTTTTCAAACAGCCTTTAAGCACACCTGCAACAACACTTGCACAAGCTCCAGTACCACAAGCAAGTGTTATTCCGCAGCCTCTTTCCCAAACACAAAGTTCAATTTTATCTGTAGAATTAATTTTTATAAATTCAACATTTGTTTTCTCTGGAAATTCTTCTGCAACCTCGATTAATGGGCCATATTCTTTAGCAAGCTCTAATAAATCCTCACTAGGAGATGCAAAAATTACAAAATGAGGATTACCCATTGAAATAGCAGAGCCTTCAAAAATCATATTTTTAACTGCTATTTTATAATTCATATTATCATTTGGTAAAAACGGAATCCTCTCAGGCGTCAAAATGGGCTTTGACATGTTCACCCTTACTTCTCCATTTTCTAAAATATGAGGTGAAATAATTCCTGCAAGAGTCTTTACGGAAAATTCATTTTTATCAACAAACTTTTTATCAAAAGCATACTTAGCAAAACATCTCATACCATTTCCGCACATTTGCGCTGTAGAGCCATCTGAATTATAGAAAAACCAGCCAATATCAGCATCATCTACATTAGTATTTGGAATAATTAGCCCATCAGCACCAATACCAAAATGTCTATCACAGAGTTTTTTAGCTAAATCAGCCATCTCCAGTCCTGATTTTTGATACTCAGAATAATCCACAACTACAAAATCATTTCCGCAGCCTTGCATTTTTGTAACTTTTATTCCCATTTCAGACTCCATTATTTACTCTAATGTTTTACCATAGTACAATTAAGTTAATTATATAAGGGAATTTGAATTATGGCAATAATAAAAGTACAAAAAGGAACTAAAGATATTTTACCTACTGAAATGGCATTATGGCATTTCATGGAAGAAAAAGCTAATGAAGTATTTTCAAAATACGGAGCAAAAGAAATTCGTACACCGATTTTTGAAGCAACTGAACTTTTCGCAAGAGGCGTAGGAGATACAACGGATATCGTAAATAAAGAAATGTATACCTTCGAAAAAAGCGAACGTTCACTTACACTTCGTCCAGAAAATACCGCAGGAGTTGTTCGTTCTTTCATAGAAAATGGGATGCATAGACTATCAGCTCCAGTTAAACTTTGGTACAAAGGTCCTATGTTCAGATATGAAAGACCTCAAGCAGGAAGACAAAGACAATTCCACCAAGTAGGCATAGAAGTATTCGGGATAAAACAAGCTACTTGCG